>JACNLO010000051.1 GCA_014381555.1 Planctomycetota bacterium
GAGCAGCTGACTCTTAATCAGCGGGTCGCAAGTTCGAGTCTTGCACAGGGCATTGAATTGCTCGGGTCTGGTCCTCAAAAGCAAAGCGAAGCTTTGCGTAGGGACCTGACCCTAAGCAATTCAGAATACCCTGTGTGCCGTGGCGTTGCCACGGCTACGTGATTTGCAAGGCAAATCCCGCCATGCCTTCGTTCAATTTTTCGGCTGCGCCTCAAAACAGTGCGAGTCTTGCACAGGGCATTGAACCTAACAAAAACCTATCAGATGGGTGACAGTATGTCGTCAGTGGCATAGGCGATACTTCCTATATGCCAACGAGGACCCTTATGGTGGGTGGTCTTTTGAGGCGGAATTGAAGAACAGAAACTCTAATCAGGAGAACAGTAATGGTCATTCAAATTCAAGGGACAACATCATTCGGGAACGTACAAATGTTTCGAAATCGCCACACTGGGCAAGATCCCAGCTGCAAGCGACTGCATCGAATAGATAATCCAATGGATCGCCACCAAGAGTGGTTGTCAACTAGCCGTTCGATAGAAGTCGATGAGCCGCTCTTAACTGGTAACCTTGATGAAGATATTTCTATTCTTGATATTGTTGCATGAGCGATGCCTGCCTACACTAAGCAGGCAATGGCTGAATCATCGCAAAGTGAAATCAAGAATATCGAGCGAGCGTTGCCGACAACTTTTATTGAACGGTTGAAAAAGCAATTACATCATCATGAGTATAAAGTAGCACTAGAAAGTTTTGATAATCCGAAACCTGTAACAATTCGCTCAAATACACTCCGGTCCTCCGAATCAAAAGTATTGCAGGAAGTGTCCAATGCAGGGATGACCACAATTCCTATACCTTGGTGTCCTGGATGTCACTTGTTAACAAACGGAACAATTCGCAAACTTCAAGAACTTCCCTCATGGGATAACGGAGGTTTGTATATTCAAGCCGCTTCAAGTATGCTTGCGGCTCACGCGTTGCAAGTGGAACCAGGAATGAGAGTGCTTGATATGTGCGCCGCTCCCGGAAGTAAAACTTCACAAATTGCTGCATTGATGGAAAATCGTGGGATGCTCGTAGCAAACGATCGAAGCCGAAAACGGTTGTACAGATTACGAGAAATTTTGCAAAAACAAGGCGCTACATCAGCCGAAGTGCTTTGCGGCCCAGGCGAACGATTAGGTCAAACACACGCAGACTGCTTTGATCGTGTCCTAGTGGATGCACCATGTAGCGGTGAAGGGCGATTCAGAATGGATCGACCGATACGTCTATCACGATGGAGTGTTCAAGAAGTTCGCACTCTTGCAAAGTTACAGGAACAACTTCTTGTTGCAGCGATGCGGTGCGTGTGCGCTGGGGGTTTGGTTGTATATTCAACATGCACTTTTTCTCCAGAAGAGAATGAAATTGTTCTAGATAAGGTGCTTTCGAGAAAATCAATTAACGCCCAAGTCGTTCCTATTCCAACGCACCTTCGACCACCAACAGCCACAAATCTAATTACAAATTGGGGGGAAGTTGAAGTAAAACATGACGTTTCAAATGCAATACGGATTATTCCCGACAACACTACAACAGGTTTTTTTATCGCTTGTTTGAAACGGCTGTCTTAGACAGTATTAGACAGTAGCAGTTCCATACATGGCAGCAGTGTCTGATGCAAGTTGCTCGACACGCTGTGCGAGTAGTTCGGGTTTAACTACTTTGCAGTATGGACCCATAGAAAGTACCCACCATACAATTTCTTCAAGCCCTGAAACAGTGCAAGTAAACGTGCATGAATCATCATCGTGCCATTTGATTTCTTGCGTATTGTGCCACCTTGTATCGCTAACCGTTTGAGAAAAAGGTGTTTCAAAATTGAGCTCGACTTCGTAATCCTGATCGCCAGGAATCATGTTCCATGCGTTTCCGAGATGTTTGTCTACGTTGAATGTAGTTGGAATTTCATATTTTTCTGTTGTTGGTTCAATAGCTAAAAAGCGACTGAGTTTTAATGTTCGCATGTCATCTCGTTTTTCGTGGAACCCAACTACGTACCAAGCGCGAGTACCGAAAAATAATGCATACGGATGAAACATGAATGCTTCGTCATTTTCTGGGTTCGAAGTACTTTCGTATTTGCACCGTAATACTGTACGCTTCAGAAGGGCCGTTTGTACTTTGTCATATACATCTTCATACCCTTCCTCATCCATAGTTGCAGTGGTACGCAATTCCATTGTTCGCATTCGCTCAGTTAATTCTTCTCGAGCATCAAATGGAAGTTGAGCGAGAATTTTATTCATCGCCATTGATGCGGGACGAACGAATGGGATTGCTCCTTTATCTGCCATTGCTTCACACAACGCAGAAATTGCAAGTGCTTCTTCAAACGTTAACCGAACAGGGGGCATGAAAAATGTGCCGTTTATCTTGTAACCCGTCTCTTTATGATGTTCAATCGGAATGCCAGCTTCTTTAATTTGGTTGATGTCGCGGTAAATATTTCTTTCAGTGGTGTCGCAACGCTCCGAAAGCGTTTTTGCATTCCAGCCACGTTGACTTTGGACGAGAGAAATAATTTCTAGAAGACGGTGCACTCTTGTATATTTAATTGACATACGTATAGCGTACTCGCACAAGTTCAAGGATGCTACTTAGCACCGACCACTTGGTCGGTGCTAGGAGCAGCATTACTTATGAATATCGCCTCTTTTTAACAGTTAGCCCAGCAAGCAATAGCAAAAACGCAGGTGGTGCAGGCAATGAACTGTTTCCAGTAACTGAAGTATCAAATACCTGAGAATCATACAAATTATTACAGTACAGATGATTACCGTACTGCGCCAAGGATTGTTCCCACGCCGTGATATTCATATTGTCCACAGGTGAATAAACATGTAACCAACCAGTTGTATCTAGCAGAAAAACATCCATTGAGAACATGTCTTCTAGATTTACAAACTTTCTTGGAAATTCAGTTTTCTTTTTAGGTTTTGTAAAACCAGGTTTACCAGTAATGGATTTGTAAACAGGGTCCTGCCCAGTATGACCAAAGATGGTAAGTTTGATTGGATTTTCTGAATTTTCAGTGTCGTCTATTTCGCCGCTTGCAACGGTCGTGCATACGAGTGCTAATAATGTTATTACCGTGTATTTCAAATATTTCATCATGAACCTCCTCATGAATCTTTTATGATGTTTCCGCAATTCAGGATTGACCATCCTGTTTTACGAAATTGAGGGAATCTACCCATAGTTCCCGTGATGATACGAATGTCGTCACTGTCGATTACGATTGGAATGTCTTGTCCGGTCCATCCGATGAGACGTTGGCGGCCCTCAAATTGCATCGAGAAAACACGCTCACGCATTGCCCAATGATTCAGACAATCTGCAATTTCATCAGCCTTGTTTGTAAATAATGCCATGTAACGCTGGGTATCTCGTTCATCTGAAATATGCCGAAGAGTGAGATTACAGCCGATGATTGACCACCACCCGTAACTTTCAAGCCAATCGCCTTTCTCAACAACGGAAGGATTAACAACTGCACCAATAACATCTAAAACCCTTGCTAGCGCTTCTCTTGCATCCACTTTTCCAAGAAACACTTCTGTCTCTAGAATTCCAGCCCTGCAAGTATTCGCGATTCCTCCAAACGAAGGGTGAATGTGTTGAGCAAGGTTTTCATATAGATGCATTGCCTCATTAAGAGAGCACTGGGCGGCATGGGCATATCGAGAAGAATGTTCTGGTTCGATATCAAGCATCCTTCGTTGAGTATGCCCAAGTACATACCAAGCATGCGCTTGAGCGACTTTTGCTCTGTTTGTTTCAGGATCAGTGCCTTTGTAATGTTCGATGACTGTTTGTGCCATGCCTAAGGCCTCATCTAATTGCCACAAGGTGTAGTGAGCATTTGCAGCAGTTGTTTGAAGTAACAAACGTAAATCTGTTTGAATTGGATGTTCACGTAATCCAGCTTGTGCAGCTTTGAGCACACGGCTAAAGCGCCCTAAACCATCCCAACCTCCAGCGGCGCGGTTATATGCACGTGCTCTTTCATTTGAATTTGCAGCTACATCCAGAGCAGAATGCGCGATGCTCACCAGTTTCTTATATTCTCCTTTACGATGTGCGTCTTGTGCCTTTCGGTCTAGATTCTCAAACGAAGAACTACTCTTCTTCGTTTTTTCTTCTTCACCGAACCAAAGCCAATCTGCAACTTCATCAAGTGTCCAATCAATTACTTCTGAAATTTGAAGGATGAGGTCAAATTTAGGATTGCCACTATCTGGTGCAAGCTTTGTCGGATCTCTCCCAAGTTCCTCTGCTAACTCTTTTCGTGTCCAACCACGATACGCTTGCGCTAGATCAAATAGCCGTTCGAGTCGCTCCTTTCGATTGACGTTTAAAGTCTGTGCCATACGATTTCTCCTGTTCTTCTTAGAACATATTTCCCTGATCAACTCTAGTTACTATCCGCGATAGTGAACCCACCTTCGAGTTGAGCAATCTCACCATACACCTAAAATTTGCAATTTCTAGAACAGCATGCCTTTTTTCTTGCAACTTTTTTTTTGCTTCTAAATGCGAAAAGTCATCTATATAAAAAAACACAAAAAAAATGAGATGTCCTTTATTTATCCATTACAACTCATTGACGTTGATAGTGTTTGTCAACGAACTCTCGTGGAAACCATTGTCACATAGAGAGTTAGTTTGTTACGAACGGAATTTCATTACATAAGGAGTTAAACGATGAAAGCATGGATGCGAACAATAAGTTGTACATGTGGCACAATCCTTGCCACGGGAATAGGAACGGTTGAAATGGGGTGTGCGGGATCATACACCCTTCGAGCGCAGATTACGCCACTCGGAGGATTTGTAGAGATTACTTTTACGCCGCTTGATGAAAGTGATCAATACGATTTTGATGGCGTACCCTATGTCGTAATAGTTAGAGATGGAAAGGCATATCACTTCTATCCATCAAATGGAAGGATTGTTGATCCTGAAACAGGACAGGTGTATCAACTTGATGATGCAAGTTGGCAACGCTTACTAGAAGAATTAAATAACCAACATCAACAGGCAGGGCTTCCAAGGACACATACGATGGTCGACGAAGTAGATCGACAAGCGTTTGGAATATTTACACCCAATATAAAAGCTGGAATGGGTTTCTTGGATGAACATGTATCAATGCAACTTAGCCTTGAAGGTGATACTCCAATTCCTTCACTCGATCAAGAACGGTGGCCAACATTGCAAAGATCACTCTTTGTGTTCCCAGACGGCGAGGCGGGTTCTCCAGATCCAATGCGCTTAGAGTTGAATGGGGAACCATCAGATGTGTTTGGATATATGGCAGCTCTTGGAGTTACAGATGGTGCTACGACTATCGATGGTCACGATTGGTCTGTTGTGTTTGAAGAAAATCAATGGGCTGATGTATTTATTGATGACACTCTGTTTACTTCAGTGGCACTTCATTAATTCATTTACAGAACTTTTAAAAGGAAAACAACATGGTCCTCCTCCTCTTGGGTTTAGCACTCGTGCTAGCCACCAGTTCCTCCCTTCTCGCAACTTCTGGTTCGGGAAGGGGGGACAATGGCGGGAATCCCCCGAATCCCCCACCAACTTCGACTGACTTCCCAGAACCAGGTGAAATATCAGGTTCAGTTTCAGTAACCTCTGAAGGTGAGCTTATGCTCACCACTTTTATTGATCACTATTCGTTTCTTTCAGAAATAGAGGTGATAGAGAACCTTCAGGGACAACTAGAATATAAGTTCACAATGATTGGTATAGCAAAGGCGTTTGATATGGCAGACGAAAAAATTGATGATATAAATAGAGAAACTCAAATTCTTGAAGTGAAGTTTAGTAGTCCTGAAGAAGCGTCTGAAAGACTTGTCTCATTGGTAAAAAACTTGGGAATTGATCTTACAGAAGAATCAGTTCGCTCAGTCCCATTTGCGGTTATGGGTGGGTGGAGGTCGCCTGAATATTGCAAAGATTTCATTCAATCGCTCATGGATAAGCACTCGAAGGAATAACATGCATATTTCTTCTCCACAACTGTGGAGTATTTGTGTATTGTAGAAGTGTCGTGTCTTCCCCAAGCACAGAAAAGTTCCCAAATGATTCGCCTGAGGCCTTTGCTTTAGAAGAGTTATCTATCGGAGTGCAATGTTTAGAGTATAAAAATGACTGGTGTACTACATATATAAGTGAAAATGCATCAGTGATTCTTGGTGTGCAATCAACCAATTTAACTGAGATGCCAGAACTTTGGATTGGGCGAATACATCCCGCAGATGTTGATGCTGTAAGAGGTGCATTGAAAACAACGAATGAATCGAATGAAAAATTTATTTCGTTTAGGTTTCGAGACTCAAATGATAGTTACCGTTGGATTGGATTGCGCTGTAGGCTCCGAGACTCTTCTCTGATTGTTGGGGTCTTTAGCGATATAACACACCGAAGAATACTTGAGTATACAGACCGCATGCATTTCGCTGGAAGAAATTCTCTTCGATTACTTCTTGAATCAAGTGAATTAAACAACTCGATTGATGGATTCTTGGATTTGTTAGGAAATGCAATGCTCGCTGATCGAGCAAAACTTGTTCGAATCAGAAAAGATGGGCGCTCTTTTATTACCCACGAATGGGTGCGACTTAATACAGAAGGTAATCTTGAGTTACCAGTTCAATTATCAGAAGAGTTTGCAGGATGGTGGCAAACAAAATTAGACACGCTTGGCATCGTTTCGATTACAGATATTCACAAAGAAAAGTTTCCAAATGCGATTCAAGAAGAACTGAAAGAGAGTTCTATCGGTGCATTTATGGGAGTTCCTGCTTTCATTAATGGTGTGCTTGAAGGGTTCGTAAGTTTCGAAACAACAGGAAAGCGGACTTGGTTGCCCTTAGAAATTGAAGAAGCAAAACATGTTGTTGAAGGATATTCAAGATCTGTAGAACGACGAATCGAAGATCGTAAGCAAATTGCTGAAGAGTTTCACTTGAGGAGATCTGAAGAGCAATACAGATTATTGACAGCTCATTCACCTGTTATTTTGTTTGGCATTAACTCTGAAGGAATTTTTACGCTAAGCGAGGGATTGGGTCTAGAAAGTATGGGAGCAGGGGCTGGGGATGTAGTAGGAAAAAGTGTCTATCAAATCTATCGTAATTACCCAGATATTTTAGAACAAGTGAATACAGCTCTTGCCGGAACAGAAAGCCATGGACTTACTCATATTGGAGAGAAATGTTTTGAAGTTTGGTTTACACCGGTACGTGATGAAGAAAAAATAGTAATTGGGCTATCCGGTGTTGCAGTTGATATTACGATTCGCAACAAACTCGAACAGCAGCAAACGATTATGATGAGTGAACTTGACCATCGGGTAAAAAACAACATTGCTGCCGTGATGTCACTTGTAGGATTGTCGCGTCAAGATGCTCAATCTACAGATGAGTTTACCGAAACACTTAATGGACGCTTGCACGCTCTTTCCGTGGCACATTCAACCCTCGCTAAATCTCATTGGAATGGTGCTTGGATGAAGGATATATTGATTCTCACATTACAACCATATATGATTGGCCCGAGTGAGCGAATTCATTTTGAGGGGCATGATGTGGAACTTCCTGGCATGCTTGCTCGGCCAATGTGCATGGTAATACACGAACTTGCAACAAATGCTGCCAAACATGGTGCATTAACGGTAGAGAATGGTTCAATTGTGATAACAACTTCATTAAGCCACGATAAAAATACAGCACACCTTTCGTGGAAAGAGTGTGGTGGACCACCAATTACTTCAGATATAAAACAGGGCACAGGTACATCCTTGCTTGAAGGTCTTGTAGGTCATGAAATGCATGGCTCCATCGAAATGGATTATTCAATTGATGGTCTAGTTTGCGAAATCGATTTGCCCCTCGACACTAAAACGTAATCGCCTTCGTTACAATACGAAGATGTCAAATACGAGGCCATGTCCTGAAAAATGTAATGTTCTGTTAATTGGAGGCGGGGGCCGTGAGCACGCACTTGCGTGGAAATTGTCTCAATCAAAAAAACTAGGAACGCTGTACGCAACAGATTGTAAGAACGGTGGGATTGCTTCCCTTGCAACTTCTTGCGATGAACAATGGAGCCCCTCTCGGTCGTTTTTCTTCTCTCGGTGGTGTGATCAACATGACATCGATTTAGTTGTTGTTGGACCTGAGGTGCCTCTTGCTCAAGGCATAACGGATGAAATAACAACAGAACATCGTTTGGTATTTGGACCTTCAAAGGCTGCCGCGAGAATTGAAGCTGATAAAACGTATGCAAAAGAGTTAATGAGGCAGGCTTCCATTCCAACGGCAGATTCTCGTTCTTTTACAGATATCGATGCTGCTCGAAGTTATCTGATGCGTGGCTTGGACAAAGAACTTGAAAATGAGTTTAAACAAGAATTATCTCAGGAAGTATCATCATTCATTGACTGGTGTAGCTTCCGAGAAAAAAGCACCCCGTTTACGTTTTCAACTGAGTTGCAGACCTTGCTTGACAATCGGGAAGACCCATGCGTTGTTAAAGCTAGTGGGCTCGCTGCTGGAAAGGGCGTAATAATTTGCAAAACAGTTGGGGAAGCACTTAAAGCAGTGGACCTCTGCATGAAAGAACAAGCATTTGGAGATGCGGGGGGGAAGATTCTAATAGAAGAGTTTATGACAGGAAACGAAGTAAGTGTCCTTGCATTAGTTGATGGTAGTACTATTTGGGTGCTTGATATTTGTCAAGATCACAAGCAAGTTGGTGAAGGAGATGTGGGACCGAACACCGGTGGCATGGGAGCATTCTGCCCAGCAGCACTTCTTGATGAGGAGATGTTGTTACATGTTGAACGTGAAATTCTTGTTCCAGCAGTTGATGCAATGCGACGAGACGGGATTGAGTACCGAGGAGTTTTATACGCAGGACTGATGCTCACAACCGCTGGCCCTAAAGTATTGGAATTTAATTGTCGGTTCGGCGATCCTGAAACTCAACCATTGATGGCTAGATTCAAAGGTGACTTACTTGATGTTCTTTGGCGAACTGCTTCGGGAACATTAGATGGTGGCGAGATTGATTTTGAAGAAGATGTGTCGTGCTGCGTTGTAATGTGTAGTGAAGGATATCCTGGCCCATACGTAAAAGGGCAAACAATTACTGGTATTGAAACCGCAGAAGCCTCTGGCGACATAGTAGTATTTCATGCAGGAACTGATTGTAGTGGGAAAGAATTGGTTACTTCTGGTGGTCGTGTGCTTGGCGTAACTGCAATTGCTAATTCAATAGAAGAAGCTAGAACAAATGCAAATAATGCTTGTGGATTAATTAACTTTAACGGTGCATTCTGGCGAAGCGATATTGGATGCCGACAAAATGAATCCATAAACAAAAAAACTTCTACTATCGATGCCGTTTCCGGCGCGTAGCCTTCTTATTTTTTGGAATCGGGGTTCCTTCTTGGAGGGCGCTGATTTCATCTCGCAAAGTTGCTGCAAGCTCAAATTCAAGTTGTTTAGCAGCTCTAAGCATTTCGTTTTCAAGTGCTTCTATTCGTTCGTCTAAATCAAACTCTTCATCAGTGCCATCTGCATGAAACGCTTCCCGAGCAGTTTGCCGAGCAGACAATTCGTTTTCGATACCCTTGCGAATGGACTTCTTAATTGATTCGGGAGTGATGTTATTCTCTCGATTGTACTCAAGTTGTAATATTCTCCTTCGATCTGTTTCATCCATTGCATTTTGCATTTGAGATGTGATTGAATCACCGTAAAGAATCACTCGTGCATTCACATTTCTAGCTGCACGACCAATGGTTTGAATTAGACTGGTTTCACTTCGCAAGAAACCTGATTTGTCTGCATCAAGAATACAAACTAATGAAACTTCAGGTAAATCAAGTCCTTCGCGTAATAGGTTCACACCAATTAGCAAATCAAAGTTACCTTGCCGTAGTTCTCTCAATATTGTTAGTCGCTCAAGAGTTTCGATATCACTATGCAAATAGCGGCATTTGAGCTTTGTTTTGGAAATATATTCAGATAAATCTTCTGCCATCCGTTTTGTCAAAACCGTAACAAGGATTCGTTCACCTATTTTGACACGTTCTTTTGCTTCTCGGATTAAATCGGGGACTTGATCTGAAGCAGGTCGCACCTCGATGATAGGATCTAGGAGACCAGTTGGACGAATGACTTGTTGTGCAACAATTCCCTCACATTTTTCAAGTTCGTAGGGTCCAGGCGTAGCAGAAACATAAATTGTTTGAGGGATTAATTCTTCAAATTCATCAAACATAAGTGGTCTGTTATCGAGTGTGCTTGGTAGGCGAAATCCATGTTCAATAAGCGTACGTTTTCTTGCTTGGTCTCCGTTATACATTGCACGAACTTGTGGGAGTGTGACGTGTGATTCATCAATAAAAAGTAGCCAATCGTTTGGCTCTCGGTTTGGAATGTGACTAAAGTAATCAAGCAAGCAGAATGGGCGACTTCCAGCAGGTCGGTTTTCTAAATGTCTTGCATAATTTTCAATCCCGCTACAGTATCCAACTTCTTCAATCATTTCTAAGTCGTACTTTGTTCGTGCAAGAATACGCTGCGCCTCTAGAAGTTTGCCTTCATTTTTTAGGTTAATCACATGCATTTCTAACTCTTCACGTATGTCAACACACGCCCTTTTTAATCCTTCTTGAGGCATGACATAATGCACCGCGGGAAAGATAAACGCATCGGTTTCATTAGCAAGAGTTTCACCAGATACTGGGTGGATAAGTTCGATTCTTTCTATGACGTCTCCGAAAAACTCAACTCGAATTGCAAATTGTTCATATGCAGGAAATATTTCCATGACATCGCCACGAACTCGGAAGCACCCGCGACCGAATTCAATATCATTACGTTTGTATTGCATCTCTGTAAGTTCAAGCAGTAATTCTCTGCGATTAATAGTTTGTCCACAGGTTAGCGGGACGATTCTATTTTGATATGAATCTGGTGAACCAAGTCCATAAATACAACTCACAGACGAAACGATGATGACGTCTTCTCTAGAAACAAGACTGCTTGTAGCTTTTAGTCGTAATCGATCGAGGTCATCGTTTCGTGCAGCATCCTTTTCAATATAAATATCACGCTGAGGAATATATGCTTCTGGTTGATAGTAATCGTAGTAACTTACAAAATAGGAAACTGCATTATGTGGAAATAAAGCTCGCATCTCTTCGAAGAGTTGGGCTGCTAAAGTTTTGTTATGGCTTAGTATTAGCGTAGGTTTGTTTGTTTTTGCAATAACATTCGCCATCGTGAATGTTTTTCCAGTTCCAGTCGCACCGAGTAATGTTTTGTATTTTTCCCCACCTTCAATCCACGATACAAGTTGATCGATTGTTTTGGGCTGGTCGCCCTTAGGATCGAATTCGCTAACAAGTTGGAACATGGCGTGGGGTTAGATAGGGTACTTACCGTCGTAGGATGTTTGGTTCATGAGACCCTCGCAATCAGCAGATCCATCAACTCGAATTTTGACTAGCCACCCAGTTCCAAACGGGTCGCTATTAAGAAGTGAAGGGTCATCTGAAACAGAATCGTTTACTTCTATTATTTCTCCAGCGAAGGCACTCACAACGTCACTCGTGGTCTTGACAGATTCAACCTCGCATGCGGACCCATTTTTATCAAGAATTGTCCCGATTGGCTGCATCTCAACATACGTGATATCAGTAAGTTCGTTTGCTGCAAATTGAGTAATTCCTAGAGTTACGGTATCACCGTCAATTTTGAACCATTCATGAGAATTAGAAAAACAACAATCAGATGGGGTTGGCATAGAGAAGACCTCCTTTAGGGTTGATGTGGGGTGGTATAGTACCCCTTTCCTTCAGCACTGCAAATCCAAGAAATGTAGTTTGCCCAGAAACTTTTTATGACCGTATTACTCACGCTCGCAATTCAATCATTAAACCAACTCCTTGAAGATGGAAGTGTGGATGTCTTGGATGTACCACAATTATCATCGGAAAAATTGGACCTTAGGGGAGTGATGATAGATGCGGAGCATCTTTCGGGCTGGACGATTGATTCATATGATATTTTTCGTAATAACGCAGATAAGGCGAACTCGCCTTGTCTTCTCGTACGAGACAATACACCGATGGATTTGCTTGGTAGCAAGGAAGCATCCCTCGAACGAATACAACGGCTCTCGGTGGCAGCACATCGATTGGGATGCAATGCGATTGCAATTACTCCTAAATTCCCAAAAGAACAGAACGAAGTCGATACGATTGTTGAAACTATTAGGTTTGCAATGCATGGCGTAGAGCGGCTCGAACTTAACTTGCTGTTGCAGCCATGTGATGGGCTGTCTAGCAATCCAGATGAGCACATTGAAATAATCAAACAAATTGGGGGTTTTCGAATAGGGGCACTTCCAACTTTTAAATATGCGGGGGCAACAGGAGATGGCATTGATGCACTACGTAAACTTGCTCCTTACGCAGGAGGAATTGTTGCTGATTTTCCAAGTGGTTCAGGGAAGAAAAAAATTGATTTAATGGAAGGTCTAAAAGCTGTTCTCGAAGTTGGTTATTCAAACACTATTGCAATCAATTACACAGGGAAGGGCGATGCGATTAAAGAGATTCGTAAGGTAGCAAGAAAAATGCAAAAACATTTTGACGGGGGGAAGTAACAATGGAGCGATTGCAACGATTGGTGGTGACTATAGATGGATCTGCGGGCACAGGCAAATCGACTGTTGCTCAAGAACTTGCTAAGCGTCTGGGGACAGAGTGTCTTGACACAGGTGCTATGTATCGAGCAGTAACCGTTCTTGCAGTTGATCACGGTTTTGATCCAACAAATGGAAAGAGTCTTTCTACTGCAATTCGAGAGATAGGAATTCGCTTTGATTGGAAGCAGAAACCACCAACAATTTACTTGGGAGAAGAAAATGTATCTCAAAGAATTCGTGATCTTGAAATAGGCAATATCGTTTCTGTTGTTGCAAAACAACCAGAAGTTCGAGAAGTCCTCGTAGAACAGCAGCGTGAGATAAGTAAAACACACCCATTACTCGTCACCGAAGGTCGAGACCAGGGTTCAGTTGTTTTTCCACAGGCATCAGTTCGTTTTTTCTTAAAAGCTGATGTAGAAGAACGTACAAATCGCCGTCTAAAACAACTTCAAGATTCGGGTTCGAAGGCTGATACTGAGGAAGTTCGTAAAAATATCGAAACGAGAGATCATATAGACTCAACGAGAGAAGATGGCCCATTGGTTTGCCCCGATGGAGCAATTGTCATTGATACGTCAAAAATGACAATCACAGAAGTGGTTGATGCAATGGAATCAGAAGTGACAGCACTATTGAATTGTTGATGTTTTCATCTCTGCAAATACATCGACGAGCACCGGGATTAAGTGCTTGGAAAACCTTGTTCTGGTGGATATTTATGATTAGTGTTTTGCGGTTGCTACTTCGCATTTTTTATAGATATAAATGTTATGGACGAGAACATGTGCCACGAACTGGACCGATTCTATATATCGCAAATCATCAGTCAAACTTTGACCCAGCGATTGTAGGTGCCCTTGTCTCCGATAGACCATTTAAAGGGATAGCTAAAGAAGAACTCTTCAATTCAAAATTGTTAACAGCGTATATGCGTGGATTTGGAGTTATCTCAATAAAGAGAGGCGAAAGCGACATGTCGGCAATTCGAAGCGCTCTGGCAGAATTTGCTTTAGGCAGATGCGTCATGATGTTTCCCGAAGGCACGCGGACAAAGGATGGAGAAATTGGTAAGTTTCAGCGTGGGTTTTGGCTCCTTGTCAAAAAAAGTAAGGCGACTATTGTGCCAATTGGAATTGACGGCGCGTTCGATGCATATCCAGCTGGAAGTAAACCTAAGCTACGTGGTAATATTCATGCAGCAGTAGGCACTCCGATTACATCTGATGAAGTGTTATCGATGGGTGAAGAAGCCGGCACAGCGCATGTACGTTCAATCATCGAAGGATTGATGTTGCAATGTCGCGAGAATATTTCTCAATCTTCAAAATAACAGAGGAATTGATCCTGAGAATAATTTGTATCCAGCGACAACAACTAGCACCGAAAATACAATTCGTATCGCCTTACTTGGAAGTACCTTTGTAAGTTTTGCACCAATCCAACCTCCTATGAGAGCCCCGGGAATAATAAGTGCTGCAAGTTTGATAGATTCTCCAACATTTTGATCTGCACTTGGAAGTGAAACATTCTTAACAGTCGCCCCAACAATCGCTGTGACGAACATAATCGCAGAAGATGTTCCTATTGCTCGTTTGATTGGGAGTTTGCAGAGTCGATTAAGTAGGGGAACTTGAATTAACCCTCCTCCGATACCAAGTAGACCTGCAAGTGTCCCTGTAATCCCTCCGGTTGCGACAAATTGCTTCATTGTTGCATTGGAATTGGTGGGTGTAGTTTTTGATTTACCAACAATGCATTTTATTTGATCCCATAAAACCCAGATCAAAAAAACGGCAAATGTAAATTCAAGCCATGCTCCTTTAATTTGGTTGCTAAACCATGCAGCTAAAACAATAAAAAGGAGTGACATAGGTAATACTCGCTTGACGACATACCACGACACATTTTTATTTTTGTGATGCTTCGCAGCGGAAGAAATCGCAACTGCTGGATTTACTGACATCGCAATCGCTTGGGCGAGATGTATGCTCATTGTTGGAATGGAAAAAATAAGTACCGGAATCATGATGACTGATCCACCTATTCCAAGTAGTCCGCCAAGGGTTCCAGCGGCGAGTCCAAGGCCTACGAATAATAAAAAATCCATCTTAGGATATGGTACACGAATAGGTTGTAAAACAGTTTCCACTGCTGTTATCATGCAGTGATGGAGTTTTGGCACGTATTTGGTGACATAACAGTATTGCTTTGTATGGCTGTACTTCTGGGTATCATTGCTGAAAAACTCGGATTTAGTGGAGTTGTTGGATATCTTCTTGCTGGCACAATTGTTGGGCCAGGCATGTTAGATTGGGTTTCAACAGGAGAAGACGCAATTCGATCTATTGCCGAAATTGGCGTTTCTCTTCTCCTATTCACAATAGGGTTAGAAGTAAATGGGCGCCGGTTAAGACAAATTATGAGCAAGGGGATGTTCATAGGAATTTTTCAAATTGCTATTACCGGAGTACTTGGTTACGCCATCGCGAGGATTTTTGGCGTCCCAATTAAGGCATCCATTGTCGTTGGAGCTATGGGTGCGCTGAGTTCGACAGCAGTCGTGTCACGTGTACTCCAGGATCGAAGTGAACTCGACTCTCCACATGGTCGGCTTGCTTTTGGAATGTTGCTTGTGCAAGATCTTGCCATTGTTCCTTTTATGCTCTTAATTGCGTTTATTCAAGAATCTCCCGAAGCAGTAAATGTTGCTACTTCAATCGGTAGTGCTGGCGCGAAGTTGGTTGCTCTAGTTGTTGTAGTTTTTTTGGCAGGAGTATTGATTTTGCCGCGCTTCTTTGGTGCAGCATTGATACGGCGCTCCAGTGAATTTCCAGTGATTCTAGGGATTGTTACATGTTTGTCTTCGATGTGGCTTGCTGATGAATTAGAGTTGTCACCAGCTCTTGGCGCGTTTGTGGCAGGAATGATTTTGGCTGGTTCACCATTTGCTCCTCAAGTTCGTGGAGATATGGCGCCGTTCAAATATATTTTTCTTACGCTCTTTTTTGCAGTAACTGGAATGCTTGCAGATTTGCCATGGATAGTAGAATCATTCCATTGGCTTTGGACTATTGGAGTTGTTGCCTGCATAGTTATTGGAAAGGCAGTTGTGATTTGGTTACTCGCAATGGCTTGGAAGCAACCAAGGAGAGTTTCGATTGCGACTGGACTTTGCCTTGCTCAAATTGGCGAGTTTAGTTTTGTCATTGGTGTAGAAGCAATGGACACAAATTTATTAAGCGATAATATGTTTCAATTGATGATGAGTTCCTCATTGCTAACCCTCCTTCTTTCACCATTTCTCATAGGAAAATCTAGGAATATTGCAAAGGTATTGGATACTGCGCTTGGAGGAGAGCCAATAACAAAACTCTGTAATGATGGGGAAGCATTGCAAGATCATGCTGTTGTAATTGGTTATGGAGTTTCTGGTCATCTAGTTGTTCAGAGTCTTCTTGAGGCTGGACAACAAGTTCTCGTGATTGACATGGGTCCCATTGGTGTTAAGCAAGCGAGTGACGATGGAGCAATTTCGTTACTTGGCAATGCTCAAAGACGTGAAGTTTTGGAACAAGCCGGGATACGGACAGCAAAATTACTTGTGTGCATGCTCCCTGATCACAGGTCTTCAGCCCAATCTATTCAACAAATTAGAGCAATTTCTCCTTCGGTTCCAATTGTTGCAAGGGCGAGATACTCAATTCATGCTAGGTCATTAACAGATGCAGGTGCAGATGTAGTGGTTGATGAAGAGCAATGTGTAGGGCAATCAATCATAAAAGAAACATTGCAGCAAATTGGTTTATAAACCTGGTGCAAATCCACGACGCATTGTATTTTCACAAATTGCACGGGGTTCAACAAATTGCAAGAGGTAATCGCAACCACCAGCTTTCGAACCAACCCCTGACATTCCGAATCCGCCAAATGGTTGCCGGCCTACAAGTGCGCCTGTACTACCTCTGTTCAAATATAAGTTTCCGACTCTAAATTGTCTGCGTGCCTTCTCAAGATTTTCAGGTTTTCTGCTATACACAGCACCTGTTAATTTGTATTCGGTAGAGTTTGCAACTTCAAGGGCTTCGTCAAAATCTTTTACTCGAATAACAGCAAGAACTGGTCCGAAGATTTCTTCTTGAGCAATAATGCTGTCAGCCTTTATACCAGAGAAAATGTGAGGAGCGATGTACTCACGCCCAGTTTTTTCTTCTAGACCCACTGGAATTGGTTGAGCAAGTTCAAGTTTTCCTTCACTCTTTCCAATTTCAATATAGCGGCGAATTTCATCCGCGGCATTCTTGTCAATGACAGGCCCAACATCAGTACTTGGATCCATAACATCACCAATTACCAGAGTCCTTGTTGATTCTATTAAGCGTTCAAGAAAAATATCATGTGCTGAATCGACGACAATGGCACGACTACAAGCAGAACATTTTTGTCCTTGGTACCCGAAGGCACTTTGACGTACTCCAATGACTGCTTCATCCAAATCTGCGGAGGCATCGATTATGATGGCATTTTTTCCACCCATTTCACAGACAACCTTCTTCACAAATGGCTGATTTTCTGGAACTTTCCCTGCTGCTTCAAGAATATTTAAGCCCACACCCTTGGAGCCAGTGAATGCAATAATTGCAACTCGTGGATCTCGTACCATTGCAGATCCAATAATGGATCCAGGTCCTGCTACGAATTGTAATACATCTTTTGGTGCACCTGCTTCCCAAAGAATTTCACAAAGAAGTTTTGCAATGCCGGTGGTTTGGCCTGCTGGTTTTACAAGAACAGTGTTTCCAGTCACCAGGGCAGCGACTGTCATTCCACAACAAATCGCACTTGGGAAGTTCCATGGGCTTATGACGGCACAAACTCCACGAGGTTGGTAGAACTGCTGGTCTAATTCCCCAATAAATGCTCCAAGACGCGTGTACTCAAAAAGTGAAGGAGCCATTCTTGCGTAATAGTCACAAAAATCAATTGCTTCACAAACCTCTCCATCAGCTTCCCGCCATGTTTTTCCTGCTTCTTGCATGACAACACCGCAAAGTTCATCGCGTCTTTTACGCATGAGTTTTGCAGCTTTTACAAGAACTTGGGAGCGAATCAATGGATCTTCGTCTCTCCAAGCAGGGAAAGCATCGTTGGCACGCGAAATTACAGATTCAGCATCTTCCTTTGTTGATAGCAATGTGACTTCTGGAACTTTTGATGCTGCAATAGCAGCAGCGAAATTTTCTCGTTCTTCTGCAATCGAAAAATCACGGTAGGATTCTGTAAAGAACGGGCGGCCATCTCCAACTCCAGCAACAGAAAGAGAAAGGGCATGGCGCTCAGGTGCTTCTTGGATTCGTTGTACACCAGGGTCTACATCAGTATGTTGAATATGTGGCGAAGCGAGGAGTACAGATGCATCTGCATCATCTACAAAACTGCTACGAAGCCAAGACTCATTTGAAGTATTTTCTAAGAGCCTTCGAACAAGATATGCCATTCCAGGAATCATTTCGCCAACAGGAACATATTCTCTTAACCGTAATCCATCAGCAAGAACACCAGATTTTAATTCGTCAGCCATTCCACGAAGCATTTGTAATTCTAATGCTGCAGATGGAAGCCCACGTTTTTCTAATAGTGCAAGGGCGGTTGCAATTGACCGGATGTTGTGCGACCCGAGCGCAAGTTTAACGCCTCCTTCATTTTCTTTAACTGGAGTCGATTCAATGAACAGTGCCGCCATTCTCTCAAAGCATGCGTCTGTATCAACTTTCCGGCTCCAGACTGGAACAGGCCATCCCATTTCTTCAGCATGAATAGTTTCGTAATCCCAATACGCACCTTTTACAAGTCGAACAGTAATTTGTTTCCCAGTTCGTTTTGTCCACTCAATAATTTTCTTTGCGTCCTCATCTCCACTTCGCAAATAAGCTTGCATAGCTAGTCCTGCTGTGAAGTTTATTTCTTCGCAGCATTTCATGAATAAGTCGAGTGTAAGATCTTTATACTCGAATTGTTCCATATCGAAATTAATCAGTGTGCCATTCTTTTCCGCTTCTTCAAGTATTGGTCGAAGCGCTTCAAACAAACCCTGCACAGAAACATCGTGTGCAATCGGATCTGTATTTGAGAAGAGTGAACTAATTTTAATAGATACATTTGTCCGTGGAATTGAGCCGATGTGATCGTTTTCAAGTACTGGCTTAGTCTCCCAAGTAGATACCGTGTCAGGTAAATTCGTCAGTAAGTCCAAATACCGTTGTCGATATTCGGTTGCTTCCGAATCACTTACGCAAGCTTCACCAAGAAGATCGACGGAAAAAGCAACGCCTTCATCCCATATTTTTTCGAGTTCTTGAAGTGCTGAAGCAGCATCTGTTCCAGCAATAAAGCGTTTCGCCATTTTTGTAATTTGGCTTGTGACAGTTTTTGTCATTGTGCCTTGTGCGATTCCGCCCGCCTTTAATCCCAATCCAAGACCCGGAGGTAATTTGACGCCGGGTTGTGAGAGGTAATCAACAAGATGTTCGTGCACCTGCTCTGGTGTAACTAAAGTGGGGAATGTATCAACAAATCTGAAGAGTTGAATTTTAAAATCCTCATCTTCCATTGCCCAGTCCATCAATTTGTTAGACCAAAAAGCAGTGGAGAACCACGATTGCTTTTGTGACCGAGCATAATCGAGGAGTTGAGTTCCAATCGCTTGTATTCGTTGCTCTGTTGCAGAATCAAACACGCTTGCAGAATTGACTGAGGTTTGCGCTTGCGTGATTGTGACAGTGTTTTTTCGTTTGAAGAATGCCATAAGTTGAGCATTCTAGCCAACGCGAGCGAGATTGGTTTACGCTTTAGTAGCTCTTATAAACCGGTCATCCCCAAAGGCATCACGGAGGATGGTTGCATCTCGTAATTGTGCATTGGCATTCGCTATTTCAAGGACTTGATTCTTGATGCTTGACGCAAGTTCGATGAGCAAAATGCCACCAGAATTAAGACACGATGGGGCTTGCTCTAGGAGTGGTTCGATGACTTTAAGACCGTTTTTTCCACCCCACAACGCGAGTTTTGGCTCCCAATCCTTGACATTTTGGTCGAGTAGTTCCATCTCAGCGTCTGGGATATACGGTGGATTTGAACATATGACATCAAATGGCTGGAGCGTTTGAAGTGGCTCAATCACATCCCCATGAATAAATGTAATGTTCTCATCAACCCCGTGTGTTCTGGCATTTTCTTGAGCAAGCGTTAATGAATCTTGAGAAATATCAGTGGCGACGATTGAGCAGGGTTGAGCGTGCAATGCAATTGAAATGGCAATGCACCCACTGCCCGTACCGATATCAGCAATACGTGGTGGATTTTCGAATTTATGGTTGTTGCAATATTCTAAGCATTGGTCAACAATAATTTCGGTGCAGGTTCGAGGAATCAAAGTCGAATTATTGACTGCTATTTCAATTCCATTAAACCATGCCTTTCCAACGATGTATTGAACTGGCTCATGTTCAAGAGTTCGTTGAACATACGTACGAAGTTCTTCACGCTCAACTTCAGTTGCGATTCGGTTTGCATTTGCATAAAGATCAATTCGTTCTCCTCCAAAAACGTGGGTGAGAAGCATTTCTGAAATTAGTCGCGGAGAATCAATCGAATGTTCTTCAAACCGTGTAGTCATCCATGATAAAAGCGAGCGTGTTGTCCATTGCTGTGTATTCGCGTGTTTCACTATAGGAATTGTATTCGCAAATACTTTGGAACCGTTAGCAGCCTGCGGTTTTTCTGCAAGCTTTTTTCACAGTTTCCACCAGCTGGTCAGTTTTAAATGGTTTGAATAAAACTGTATGCATTCCTTCTTGTGTTGCACGCATGATGGAGTGGTGGGGGTCATATCCAAACCCTGTCATGAGAATGACTGCTTGATTTGGCCACATATCTGTTGCTGCACGAAAAACTTCATATCCGTTACATCCAGGCATACGAATATCAGAAATAATTAAGTCAAATTGTTTTTCAAGTCGTTTTGCTTCTTTTAGCGCATCGATAGTTTCAATTCCATCTTCACATACGACAACCGTGCAGCCTAGTTTTTTGAGGACGACCTCAACACCAAGGCGAATGGTTTCTTCATCGTCAGCAACGAGGACTGTCACGTCTTTCATTTCAGCGTCCGGTTGAATGAAATTGGCCCTGTCGGCATCAATAATTGTTTGTGGGCCAGCTGTACAAGCAGCAAGTTTTTGATGAACTGATTTCGCTACATCGAGCAGTTTTTGCCCAAGAGGATGATCTTTAGCGATTAGTTCTACTGCTAATGCATCAATGGATTGTAGTGGTTGAGCAAGCTCACTCAATAACATTTTCGAAATTTGTTCATTTGTTGTGTACCGTTCAATAACAAGAAGATCTAGTGTATGCATTGCGCTTGCAATGTATCTTCCAAAAATTTCTGTAAGCCGACGGTCGTTATCATCAAAGGCATCGAGAGAATTGGACTCTGCATTAAACACGCCAATAATACTATCGTTGAGCCAAAGTGGAACGGTGAGTGAAGAGGAAGCCGATTCGAGTCCAGGTCGATATAAAGGTTCTTGGCTTACATCGGGACAAATGTATGATTTTCCTGTGACTGCAACATTTCCGCAAATTCCATTATCGCTTTCTTCTGCTCTAATGACTTCGCCGATTTTTAGAGGTGATAAATTTTCTGAGATGACTAATTCTAAATTCCCATTTTGTTGATCGAGAAGTCTAATCTCAAAATTGTCCATGTCTAATAATTCGTGGACATATTTAACAACCTTCTCTTGCATGAGCTTTAATCGTTGGGATACATTTAGGGATTTCACCGTTCCAACGTCAATCTGGGAGAGTTCAATACCCGCATCGCAGATGGCATTAATTTTCGCTTGCATCTCTCCACCACCAGTAAGGACAAGTTCACAATTGCTTGCTGACTGAACAATATCAAAATGTTCTGATAGTGCTTCTTCAATCTCTGGTGAGAGTGAAGCGTCGAATGAGATATGAAGACGGTGGCGTTTTTCTGCCATAATGATTCCTACTACCAAGACTACACCCATTTTGGCAAGTTGCAATCCCGATTGCATCGGAGAATTACCGGTTTTGGCTTGACAAAGAGGGCACTTTGGGGAGAAATTACCCACTTGGGGCTCGTTTTGTGAGACCCTACCCCGAATCATGTTGCAAGTAAGGCAGATTAGTAAAACTTTTGGATTATCAAGAGCAGTTAATCAACTCAATTTAACGGTTGAGAAAGGGCAGATATGTGGGTTACTCGGTCCAAATGGTGCGGGGAAATCGACAACAATTCGCATTATTTGCGGAGTGCTAATTCCAAATTCTGGAACGGTTGAGATTGATGGAATTGACCTTGCAAAAAATCCGAGTCGTGCGAAGCAATCTTTAGGATATGTTCCTGAAGGCGCACCGTTACCACTTGAGTTATTGCCATCGGAATATTTATCAAGTATGGCTTCGCTCTATGGGTTGACCGGCACTCAAAAAAAGGAAGCTATTTACCACTGGGCACAACGGTGTGATATCTCAAATGTACTTCAAAAGCCAATAGGAACTCTTTCGCGGGGGTATCGACAACGAGTTGCACTTACTGCGGCTTTGCTTCATGAACCAAAATTATTAATACTTGATGAGCCATCAACAGGGCTAGATCCAGTACAACGGGCAACATTTCAATCTTTGCTAAGAGAGGTAGCAGAGCATGCTGCAGTTTTATATTCATCACATCATCTTGCGGAAGTAGAAGCAACTTGTGATGTTACAGCGATTATAAATCACGGTGAATTGATTGAGAATCATCGGTTCTCAGAATTGATGAATAAAGATAATCAAACCCTTGAAGTTTCATCTAAAGAAGTTGCTATATCTATCGGCGGGGAAGATTTAGAGGAACTTGAAAATGGGTGGGTGCGATGTTTAGTGGAACGAAGCGCAGAAGAGATTGTTGAGTTAGTGCAAAAAAATGGTGGGAATGTTCGGTTAATTCAACCAACAACACAGTCTCTTGAATCGAGGTATCTAGAACTTATTTTAGATTCAGAGGCAGGGCAATGAAGAATATTTTTCGCATCTGCATACGTGATACATGGTCTTTAATAGTCGTTCCAACAGGCGCAATCGTTGCGTCTCTGTTTGCTTTTTCTTGCGCAATAGTGTTTGTTTCGCAAGTTCTTGAACCAAACGCTTTTGCTTCACTGCAGCCAATGTTTGAATTTGCTGCTTGGCTACTGTTGTTGTTGTGCCCAGCAATCACGATGAGGTTAGTTGCCGAAGAGAGGCGTGTTGGAACGTGGGAACTACTTTTAGCTTCACCAGTATCTTCGTTTGAACTTGCAAAGGGAAAAATTCTTTCTTCTATGGTATTCCTTTGCTTTGTCTTGATGACAACCTTTCCGCTCGTCTTAGTTTTAGAGTTTTATGCGAGTGTTGATTATGGCGCGGTTGCAAGTGGTTATCTCGGTTTATTACTTCTTGGTGTAGCCGTCATGAGTACTGGACTCGTAGTTTCTGCTCTGGCAACTTCTCAAACGGTGGCTTATTTAGTGACAGCGTTTATTTGGTTGACCCTTTCGTTATCGATGAAAGTATTTCCTGCGTATGTCCCAACCAAATTTGCAGACATTTTCTTTGCGATTGATCCAGATCTGAGAATGGCAGCATTTTCAATAGGACTTATTGATACTGCAAACATTGTTTATTTCTTATCAATTTCCTTATCTATGGGTTGGATTGCAATTGTTGTAATCCAAAGGACTAGGCAAGTATCTTCATCCATTTGGAAAATTATCCTTTGTGGGTTGATGTTATTGGTTTCAATTGCAGCGATTAATTCTATTTCATTGAACAACAACTTTCGTTTGCGGATAGATGCAACTGGATCGAGGTCGTATACACTAAGTGACCAATCATTAAATCTCTTGCAGAGTATTGATGAGCCATGGAAAATTGTTATTTTGCTTGATGAATCAAGGGCAGGTAGATCTGTTACAGGCCAAGTTGATGAGGTACTTAGGAGATATTCTGAGGGTTCCAAGTGCATTTCAGTACAGAGAATTGATCCATCAAATCCAAGTTCTATTGGAGAATACGACACACTATTGCGTGAGTTGATGGAACTTTATGGTGATGAATTAACACAGGCGAGCGCAGCGATTCAAGAAGGAACGGAGCAGTTTCGTGCCTTGATGATGTTTGCATCAAGTTCATCTGTGTGGGCTCAGTCCCTTTCCGAAGTTCCATCCTCTAAAGACGAACAAGAGACCTTACGCACGCTTGCTGGGGCATTTTCACTGCTGGGTTCTGAAGGTAGTTTGATTCTGGATGAGGTTGATAAGGTACTTCGTGTTGATGAGAGCCAACCGCTTCCTCAAATAGCACTTGCCAGAGATATTTTGGTAGCTGCTACAGGACAATGGTCGAGAGAACTTGCTGAGGTAGCTTGGTGGTTATCTCGAGGAAGAAGCGAATCAATTGCAGAGAGTTGCAGCAGTGAAGCAACTTCGTTTGAACAGATGGCGGCACAATTAGCCCTAGTTGATGACACACTTCGACGACTAGGAGAATTGGAACTTGGTCATTTGGCAACACAACTGACAACTGGCGAGGGAGCAATTATTCTTTCAAAGAGCAGGGCGACCATGATTCCTGCAAGTATGTTGTTCCCTAAACAAATTGGTGGGGCAAGTACGATTGCAGTTGATCAACGATTCAGAGGTGAGCAAATCATTTCTTCCGCAATGAGATCATTGCAATCCGATGTACTGCCAACAGTTGTTTTTGTACACGCAGAGAAAAATTCACTTCTTGGTCAGCGTCAAAATAATAATGATGTTCGTGCGGCAATGGGTCTCTTAGAAATGAGTAGGTTTGGTGTTGAGGAATGGATTCCATTTGATGGGCGTCGCCCAACAATTGATCACGGTCCAATTGTATGGATTGTTATACCTCCATCAAGTAGGGTTGGTTTTGAACCGTCATTGCGAGAACAAAAATTACTCGATGCGGTAGAAGGATTAATCGCTGAGGGGGAGGCAGTTATGCTTAATGTGCAACCAAGTTTGTTGCCTAGATATGGGCAACAGGATCCATGGAATGTGATCGCTGAATCTGTCGGGATTACTCTCGATACAGAGAGGGTACTTGTTGAACGTGTAGCAATTGGACCGAACAACCTTGAGGTACAACGTTCTCAAATGATTAATAGAACAAACAGCGAACATGTCATTGCACGCGCAGTAGAGGGAAGACAAGTTTTTATTCCACTCCCAATTTCCATGAAGGGGGGAGAATCTTTGATTGTTGTGAATCCCTCAGATGATCGCTGGCTTGATTCGCAATGGGAACGTGAAGTTATAGATATTGCAGGTAAAATTCCACTAGATGAGGATGTAACAATTGCTGCTGCAACCAAACATCACGGTGGAGCTCGAGCAGTTGTTGTTGGATCAGGTGGCTGGTTGCTTTCCTGGGCTGCTGACCGAGCAGTTTCGTTGGGAGGCGGTCAAGTTGCAATGTTAAATCCCGGGAACAGTGAGTTACTACTTGCTTGCGTAGAGTGGTTGTCTGGGCTCGATGATTGGATTGCTGCAGGCCCGATCGGACAACAGTCAAGCAGAGTTGATGCATTATCAAGGCAAATGTATCTCGCTTGGACTGGGATTCTTGTACTGGGTATCCCGATTTTGCTCCTTGCTTCTGCATTGTTTATTTCAATGAGGAGATATAGACAATGATTTTACGAAGAGATATTTGGATACTCTGTTGTATTGCAGTAGTTTCTTCTGTGTTTGCAATAAGTATTCATAATAAAGAAATTGCAAAATCATCGGAGACCTCTGAGCACCTTATCCAAACACAATCACTACATTTTGACGCAATCCAAAAGATCGTGCTACATAAAAACGGAAGAGAATTGGAGTTTACATTTAACGATGGCGAGTGGTGGCAAGTTCTACCATTTGAAATGCGGATGGATTCTGCTTCCATGCTAGCTTTGATTCGATCCGTTCAAGGAGTGCAAAGGATTGGAGATATTACTGAGGAAACCAAATTGCCTACGCTTGGCTTAGGAGATAATTCAAATTGGATAGCACTTTCGGATGGGAATGAAACAATAACGATACATTTAGGAAGGAAAACTCTTGCTGGTCGAGCATATGCACAAGTGGGTGATTCGCCTCCGGTTATTGTTGATCAGTCATTGCATCGTCGAGCTATCGATATGGACCACAAATTATGGAGAGATGTTCGCTTGTTACCAGATTTTACAATAGATGGCGAGAGTATCGAACGAGTTGTCAGAGGAGACCGATTACATCTTCAACAATCTGGTGGTTCATGGGAGATGAGGGAGCCAGTTAATGCTCGTGTTGATTACGATATTCTCACTGAGTGGATTGGGCGAATCGCAGCAATGCGAGTAGGTTCATTTGTGATTGATGAACCAACTAATCTTGATATGTTTGGCTTGCTCGATCCAGTGGCAACATTTTCTGTGAGTAATCGTAATGGGACAACACACAATGTTCTTGTTGGATCGCGAGTATCTGCAAATTCTCAAGATCGCTATGTTATGCTTGCAGATAGGCCAGTCGTATTTAAAATTCAGTGGAAAATTTTATCGCAGTTGTTTCCTGCGTCCGAAATTTTTGTTGATTCAACTGGAAGCGCAGTTTCAAGGTTTGATGTTAAACGCGTTTCGATTAGATCAAACAATTCTGAGGTACTCCTAATACGAAACGTAGAGCGATGGCTTGATAAAGATGGAGTGCCATTCGACACGAACCAAGTAGATGACTTGTTAACATGGTTACTCGAAACAAAACCACCAAGCGTAGCTATTGGGCAATATCCAAAAATTGATGAAATTGCGACAATTACTCTTGAGGGGTATGACTTGAAGCCACTAGATACAATTCGGGTTGCTAGCAATCCGGACGGAGGAGTAATTCTCGAAAACGGAGATAATGTTCTTAGACTTCATCCAGATGAATCTCAAGCCTTCCTTCAGCCATTCCTCAAATAAAAATTTCTGAGGCAACCCGTTTATGTTGCTTATTTGCAATGGTTTACGAGATATCGTTCAACGGTGTCTACCCCGGATGGTTCTTCCTCTATGCGCGTTGTGGAAAGGGTAGTAAGGAGCGAATTCATATTGATTTTAGGCGTCATGTTGGACCGGTTCTGTGCGGTGAATACCCAGAGTTCATTGGCTAGATTCTGTTTGAAGATGTGTTGGAACAACGTTGTTCCGCCTTCAACCATGACATTTGTTGCATCATATTTTGTTACGAGATGCCGAAACAATGGCGCAAGATCGAGTACTTCATTAGTTCTTGGGAGGGATAGAAGCTCGTAGTCTGAAAACTCAGAGGTCTCTGCACCTTCTGCATGAACTATTAAAGTAGGTGCATCCTCGTTAAGAATTTTAGATTCAAGTGGTGTACGAAGGGCCGGGTCTATCACAACTCGAATTGGTGTTCGGTGTTTTATTGCTCCTCGTACAGTCAATGTTGGGTTGTCTGCAACAACAGTTCCAACTCCAACTACAATCGCGTCGACGCAACCACGTTCTTCATGGACAAGTTGCTGGCTTTCTTCACAGCTAATCCATTTTGACTCATTTCTTGGAGTTTCGATGCACCCATCTTTTGTCTGCGCCCACTTACATGTAACCCATGGGAGACCTGTTTTGATTTTGTATGCAAATGGAGCGATGAGTTCAGCGCATATTTCATCATTAGCAATTTCTACTTCAATAGAATTTCTTCGCAAAAAATCAATCCCACCACTAGCGTCTTCGTTGGGATCACGAACTCCGATGACAACTCTAGCAACACCTGCTTTGAGTAATGCTTCTGAACAGGGTGGTGTTTTCCCCTGATGGTTGCACGGTTCTAGCGTGATGTATGCCGTACTTCCTTGCGCATCGTCTCCGGCCTTTGCTAATGCATTTAATTCAGCATGTGCCTCACCACATTTTTCATGGAATCCTTCTCCAACAATATCTCCATCACTGTTGGTGAGAATGCAACCAACCATTGGGTTTGGTTCTGCAGTACCGTGCCCCATTACAGCGAGCCGTGCTGCTTGATGAAGGATAGAAAAATCAAATTCGGATGACATGAGAGGTACAGATTACAAAAAAAGAAAGCCCGCAGGGTAGACCGTTGGGCTTTCTTCGGGGGTTGGGGCAAAAAATGTAATTATGTTTTTAGAACTTCTTTCTTGAGATTTTCTGGCATCAAACGGTACTCAGATGGTTCCATCGTGCTAGAAGCGCGACCTTGGGTCATACCACGGAGAACAGTTGTGTACCCAAACATTTCTGAAAGTGGGACTTCAGCATTGATTATTCTGACAACACCTCGAAGTTCAGAGTCATTGATTTGGCCACGACGACTAGATAAGTCACCACTGACTGAACCGAAGAATTCATCTGGAGTAGTAATAATTACTTTCATGATTGGTTCAAGCAAAGCAAGTCCAGCTTTTGTGCATGCTTCTCTGAAACCTAAAGCGCCAGCTTGTTCAAATGCAACTTGGCTCGAGTCAACTTCGTGGTATGAACCATCTATAAGCTCGCAGCACACATTGACCATCGGGTATCCACCAAGGATTCCTGATGATGAAGCATTTCGTACACCATGTTGTACTGAGGGAACATATTCACGTGGAATTGAACCATGTGAGATTTTATCTACGAAGACAATCCCATTTTTCATGACGAGTTCTTGTTCTTCGGCTTCTGCCGCGGTCATTGGACGAACATTCATGACAACATCGCCAAACTGACCACGTCCACCAGATTGTTTCACAAACTTGCCGCGAACATTTTCTGCAACTCCCGTAATAGTTTCACGGTAGGAGACTCTTGGCGTTCCAACATTCACACCGATTTTTAAATCACGTGTAAGTTTATTCTTAACGATTTCAAGGTGAAGTTCACCCATTCCCGAAATAATTGTTTCGCCAGTTTCATCATTGTAGTTTGCGTGGAACGAAGGGTCTTCGCGACGAATAGTTGTAAGTGCTTCACCAAGTTTCTTCTTGTCATCGTTAGTAATTGGTTCGATGGACATTGAGATTACAGGGTCAGGGAAGTGCATTCGTTCAAGAATAATTGGGTTATTCGTATCACAGAGAGTGTCACCAGTTACAGAGTTTTTTAAACCAATAACAGCAACGATTGATCCAGCTCCAGCATAGTCAAGTGCTTCACGATCCTTCGCGTGCATTTCATAAATACGGGATACGTTTTCCTTGCGACCATTGCCCGGGTTCAAAACCCGACTTCCTTTTTCAAGACGGCCTGAGTACACTCGAACATAAGTCAAGTCACCGTGTGAGTCGCTCACTACTTTGAAGACTAAACCAGAGAATGGTGCATCTTCGCTATTTGGGCGAGAGAGCTTTTCATCTTCGTCTTTAGGGTTTGAACCTTGTACCTCTGGTACTTCTGTTGGATTCGGAAGATATTCAATTACACCATTTAGGACGCGCTGGACGCCGATATTCTTTAGTGCCGAACCGCAATATGTTGGAAACGCACGCATATCGATGGTCGCTCGTCGAAGAGCAGCCTTTAGTTGTTCCTCAGTAATTGAAAACTCATCTTCAAGATAGAGCTCAGTCAATTCATCATCAAGTTCAGCAATTCTCTCAATGATGTCGTGTCGCCAAAGATCCGCCATCTCTTGCATATCTTCAGGAATATCACGTTGTTCAACTACAGAACCCATGTCACCACTGTCAAAGTAGTAAGCTTTCATTTCGATGAGGTCGATGATTCCTTCAAACGTATCACCAGCACCGATTGGTAATTGCACAGCAATTGCATTTGCCCCGAGGCGTTGCCTTAGTGTTCCGTAACTGAATTCAAAATCAGCCCCGATTTTGTCCATCTTGTTGATGAGACAAAGTCGTGGCACGTTGTACCGATCAGCTTGGCGCCAAACTGTTTCGGATTGTGCTTCAACGCCTTCCTTTCCATCAAAGACAGCAACGGCACCATCAAGAACTCGCATGGATCGTTCAACTTCAATGGTGAAGTCAACGTGACCGGGAGTATCAATTAAGTTGATCGTATACTCTTTGTTACCATACTCCCAAGGGCAAGTAGTTGCAGCAGACTGAATCGTAATGCCACGTTCTTGTTCTTCTTCAAGGAAGTCCATCGTTGCAGTACCTTCGTGTACTTCACCAATCTTGTAACTCTTTCCTGTGTAGTACAGGACTCGTTCGGTAACGGTAGTTTTGCCGGCATCGATGTGAGCACAGATGCCAATGTTTCGTACGTAATTTAAATCTTTAGCCATAATTCTTTACCAATCAGACCAAAATGGTCATAACTTTGATATCCCAACACCCATCACACGCGTGGCGGGTAATACTATTTCTCTTTTTGTTGTAACTAACACTTTTTAGCCCAAGCTTTCCTGAGCGTTCCTTTTCAGGATCCATTCAGTGCAGCCGGGCCTCTTCTTCATCTTCTTGCAACGGTAAACTCCTTCCGCTGCGTCTTAGCAAAGCTATGACTGAGGCCACGTAACGCCATCAACAAGTTGCGACAATCGCAAAAAGAGAGGCAAGCCCCGTATTTTATACGAAAAAAAACGTTAGTCAATGATTTTTTATGAAGATCGGACGAGTAGTTCACGATTTATGCCTTTTTTAGACAAAATTGGCTCGATTTCCTTAAGAAAACGCCTTCCATCTTGTGTATATCCTGCAGTTGGTTTCAATTCAGGCAACTGATCTGCAAAATACTTGTTAAACCGAACCATCATTAGTTCACGAACATATTTTGCAATCATGGAAGCAAGCGCAACAGGCATATGGCGTTCATCACTTTTTGAAGCGAATGTGATGGTACACAGGGATCCCTCAATATCAAGACGGTATCTGCTCAATTCTTGGGTTTCAGCGAGCACTTGAATTTGTGCATGAGGCCAGCAGAGTTGTAAATCATTTCGATATTGAATTCTGCCTCCATGCCTGTCAATCATTATTCGTGGATGCTCATTTGCCCATTGTTTGGTGATTGCAGCGACATGCTGCATGGCGAGTGAAAAATTGAGCGCTGCTTTTGAAGAATGCTCTGTTCGCTCATTATATTTTTCAGCATCTACAGAAATGCAACGAAGTAATGCACAACGAATATTTTCCTTTGCAAGGCCACGCCTGAGAAGCGACGAATCAATTTTTAATGATTGCTTGTCATTGCTGTATGGAAGTGGAGTTTTCGTATTGCACCAGAGTTCATCAGACACTTTGCAGTTGGCTGCATTGAATAGTTGTTCGTCATCAGAAAACTGTTGTCCCATCGTTGCAAAAAAAGAAAGCACCCCTCGTTCAAGATGCTGCAATCCTTTTTTAGTAGAGCCAGATTTCAACTTCTTAGAATCGTTTACGGCAATCTTTTTTTTGGCGTCTCGCCTTGTTTTACAAATGCAGTGCTTAAGCATTGACCATACATCTGGCTCGCCATCTGCGGGGTCATATTGCTCTAAGACAAGGACAGAAGCTCCAACACAAAGAGGTCCGAACATTGGACCATAGCCGGCTTCATCAATTCCTGCATACACGAGCATTTGCTAATCATACCCGTAGATTTATTAACCCGCGGTTAATTAAACTACAATACAATTCATGGCGAAGGTACTTATGGCAATGTCTGGGGGGGTCGATTCATCGGTCGCTGCTGCATTATTGACGCAAGAGGGGCACGAAGTGATTGGTTGTTTTATGCGCCTTGGATCAGTAGGCGATGAGGTTGATCAAGAAATTAAAATTGGGCACAAGGGGTGTTGTTCAATTGATGACTCAAATGACGCAAGGACTGTTAGTGCAAAACTTGGCATGACATTTTACGCGCTTGATTTCAAAGATGACTTTGGAAGAATAATCGATTACTTTGTCGACGAATACAACGCAGGACGAACTCCAAATCCTTGTATTCGTTGCAATGACTGGTTGAAATTTGGCAAATTGCACGAATATGCAAAATCGATAGGAGCCACATTCGTTGCATCAGGTCATCACGCTCAAATTTTGCAAGGAGCAGATGGTGCTGAATTACATATGGGCGCAGATATTGGCAAAGATCAAAGTTACGTTTTGTTTGGGGCTAATCGGAAGCGAATTGGCGAGATGATGTTGCCTATCGGTCACTTGCAAAAAAGTGAGGTTCGGGAGTTAGCGAAAGAATTTGACTTACCTGTTTTTAATAAACCGGATTCACAAGAGATATGTTTTGTTCCTGATGACAATTACGCAAACTTAATTGAAAAGAAATCACCCGGAAGTTTGAGACAAGGCGAAGTACTCGATGCTCAGGGCAACGTCATCGGCGAACATGGTGGGCAGCAAAAATACACAATTGGACAAAGAAGGGGGCTTGGAATTGCGATGAGTACTCCAATGTACGTAGTTGCGAAAGATCCCTTGATGAATACAGTCACGATTGGCGGGGAAGAATTACTCAACACGAACACAGTGCTAGCAAAAGATGTGAACTGGCTGATTGATGCAAGTGAATCATGGATTCCCTGTACTGCAAAAATTCGGTACAACACACCTCCTTCACACGGAAAAGTAAAAGCGGTAGGTGATTTTCTCGAAGTGCAATTTGACGAGCCACAGCGAGGTGGTGCCACAGGTCAAGCGGTAGTTTGTTATCAAGGTACGAAAGTAATCTGCGGTGGATGGATTGAGCGTGTCTCATGATTGATTGGAAACTTCCATACGCATCAAATCGAGAACCCATTGTTGGCAAAAACGTTGTTGCATGTTCACAGCCACTTGCTTCCCAAGCAGGACTTGAGATGATTCGTCTTGGAGGAAACGCTGTTGATGCAGCACTTGCGGCAGGCATTGCAAGCACTGTTGTTGAGCCATGCGCTAATGGAATTGGTGGTGACGCATTTGCAATTGTGCATGATGGAACCAACATTTATGGCATTAACGGTTCAGGGAAATCTCCGGCACTTATGCCAACTTCGATTGATGGTGAAATTCCATCGGTCGGCTGGTTGCCGGTTACTGTTCCCGGAGCAGTTGCAACATGGATGATGTTACACGAGCGTTTCGGCAGTTTGGCTATGAGCCAAATTGTAGCTCCAGCAGTTTCGTATGCGCGAAACGGTTTTTTAGTTTCACCTCAAACAGCTACAAGATGGCAAAACGGAACTGATAGGTTTAGAGGTGAGAAAGCATGGTGTGAGACTTTTTTATTCAATGGGAAGGCGCCCGAAGTTGGGCAGTGCATTACGTTGCCTGACCATGCAAACACACTTGAAGAAATTTGTGAAACTAAAGGCGAATCATTTTATCGAGGAAACCTTGCGCGGCAAATGGACGCCGCTTCACTGGCTGGAGGAGGTTATCTTCGAAAAGAAGATTTGGAAGCACACAAAAGCGAGTGGGTTGAACCACTATCTGTCGAAGTTGGTGATTCAAAGTTTTATGAACTTCCACCAAATGGACAAGGGATTGCTGCACTTATTGCAATGAAAATTGTAGAAGAAACTGGTATTGATTTAACAAATTGTGATACACCTGAAGTACTCCATATACAAATCGAAGCTATGAAACGCGCCTTTGCAGATGCACATGCATTTGTTGCTGATCCAGACATCTCAGGTGACTGTTGTGATTTGCTCCAAGATGCAAGAATTACAAAACACTGCGCATCGATTTCAAATGAAGCGACTGGTATAGATGCGAACTTGATTCCACGTTATGCATCGACGGTCTATCTTGCAACGGGTGATGAAAATGGCATGCAGTGTTCGTTCATTCAAAGTAATTTTGAGGGTTTTGGTTCAGGTATGATTGTTCCGAAAACTGGGATAGCATTGCAAAATCGAGGACGTGGATTTTCACTAGACCCAACGCATCCAAACTGCATAGGTCCCAACAAGAGACCTTTTCACACAATTATTCCGGGGTTTCTTGAGCAAGGTGATTTGAGAACTCCTTTTGGGGTTATGGGAGGTCCTATGCAGCCCCAAGGCCATTTGCAAGTTGTTTGCAGAATGGTGTGTGCAAAGCAAAATCCTCAGGCATCTCTCGATGCTCCTCGCTGGAAATTGCTCGGGGGTAATAAAGTTACGATTGAGCCAGGTTTTCATGAAAACATCTATGAGAAACTACGTGAGATGGGGCATGAAGTAATACTCGCTGAAAGTCGAACAGTAGCTTTTGGTGGGGGGCAAATCATTCAAGGAATCGAAGATGGTTACGCTGGTGCGAGTGATTCAAGGCGTGACGGCCAAGCAGTATGTTCCTGATATAATGCCTCACTTAAACAGGAGATACCCATGACTACTACCACTGAATATCTTGGCTCAAACGCAGAAAATCTACTTTCTTATAAAGCTAAGGTCTCCTCGGATTTGCTACATCTTCCGGGAAGCGACTTTATAGATCGCACGTGGAAAAACAGCGATCGGAATCCACAGGTGTTGAGGAACCTTGCTTCAATTTATAACCATGGTCGGTTGGGTGGCAGTGGGTATCTATCCATTCTTCCTGTTGATCAAGGTATTGAGCATTCGGCAGGTGCTTCGTTTACTCCTAACCCTCTCTACTTTGACCCTTCAAACATTTGCGAACTGGCCGTCGAAGGTGGGTGCAACGCAGTTGCCTCCACTTTTGGAGTATTTGGAACAGTTGCTCGCACCTATGCTCACAAAATTCCTTTCATTGTCAAAATAAATCATAATGAACTCATTACGAGCCCAAACAACTTTGACCAAATCATGTTTGGTACTGTTGAAGAAGCTTGGAACTTAGGCGCTGCAGCAGTTGGAGCAACAATTTATTATGGTTCTGAAGAATCAGGACGTCAAATTCAGGAAGTTGCACACGCATTTTCACTTGCACACGAACTCGGGATGGCGACAGTGCTGTGGTGTTACCTGCGAAACAGTGATTTCAAAGTAGACGGAACAGATTACCACGCATCTGCTGACTTGACTGGTCAAGCAAATCATCTTGGTGTAACAATTGAAGCAGACATCATTAAGCAAAAGCAGGCGACGAACAATGGTGGTTATGTTGCGATGAACGAAGTAGGAACTTCCTACGGTAAGTTCCACAAGGGAATGTACGATAATCTGTGCACCGATCACCCAATCGATTTATGTCGATATCAAGTGCTGAATTGCTACAGTGGTCGCTGCGGTTTAATCAACTCTGGCGGAGCATCGGGCGATGATGATTTTGCTCAAGCTGTTGAAACAGCAGTAATCAACAAACGCGCAGGTGGATGTGGCCTTATAAGTGGTCGTAAATCATTCCAACGACCAATGAAGGACGGCGTGCAATTACTTGGTGCAATCCAAGACGTCTTCCTAGACGATTCGATTACGATTGCTTGAGATTAAACCCCAAACAAACTATCCAGCAGCAAAAAAAGTGTTGAAAGAAACGCCACAAATTAATAAACGACCCGTGGGATAGTTTATTTGTGGGTCCAAGGTGTTAACTTGTTGCGATTTGACGAATTGGTTTATGTACGCGAGATTCTTCCAAACGGCGTTGGGATTCAACAACCGAAGTAAACTCTTCACCGAAACGAATCAAGCGTAAACTGTTTGCGATAACAACAACATATCCAAGTGCGTAATAAAAAGGCGTAATCCAAATATTTATGTTTCCTGTTGCTGCAAGTGCAAGACCAACAATGGCAAGCAAAAGCGACATGCCAATGTTTTGCCCAATCACGTTTTTTGTTTTTCGAGCAAGAGAAATGAGGAATGGAATGTTGCGAAGATCATCGTTCATCAAGGCAACTCCTGCGCTATTTGTAGCAATATCAGAACCACTTAAACCCATTGCGACACCAACATCAGCTGTGGCAAGAATCGGACCATCGTTTATACCGTCACCAACAACGAGAGTACTGTGCCCGCGACTGATCAAATATTTCAATTCTTCATGTTTTTCTTCTGGCAAGCATTCTGCTTCAATGGAATCAACCCCTACAGATTCAGCAACACGCTTGGCAACATCGAGACGGTCGCCAGTAAAGATAGAAACTCGTCGAACACCATTTCGCCGCATGTTTTCAACAGCTTCTGCAGCGTGTGGTCGAAGTTTGTCTTCTAGACCAACAGCACCCATGTATTGTGTGCCACGCATGATATGTACACTTGACATGCCTTCAATTTTTTCAGAAACTCTCATGACTTCCTGGGCAACATTGGCATCAAGATCGGTGAGCCACGCACCACGACCTGCATAAATATCAGCGCCATCAGTATGTGCAATGACACCACGTCCATGAATTTCCTCGTATTTATCAACATTCCCTGGTGTGATGTTTGCTTGCGTTGCGGTATCGAGAATGGATTTCGCAAGCGGATGGTTGGAATGCTGCTCAGCATCTGCTGCTGCTTGTAGCAGTGCGGCTCCTTCAACCCCATCTGCTGGGGCAAGTCGACTGACAGCAAATTTACCAGTTGTAAGAGTTCCTGTTTTGTCCATGATGACAGTGTCAACACTAGCGGCGGCTTCAAGTGTTTGAGTGTGTTTAATCATGATGCCAAGTCGTGCAGCTGCAGCGAATGCAGCAACCATTGCGGTAGGGTGCGCAATGAGTAAACCGCCGGGACAGGTTACAACTAGCACGGTAATCGCGCGAACGGCAGCTGCGCCCCTAATTGCTTCGTCAGCACTTCGACTTGTAAAGAACCACACTACTGCTGCAACCATGACGACTATAGAGAAGTAATACGAAGCGAGTTGCTCGATGAGTTCTTGTCGTTGGGTTCGTGTTGATTCCGCTTCGCGGATGAGCGATTCTACTTTACCGATTGTTGTTTCTGCAGCAATTGCGGTAACCTTGACGTCAATTTGGCCAGTGAGGTTTGTTGTACCTGCATATACTTCAGTTCCGCTTGATGCTTCAATAGGAACAGCTTCACCAGTAAGTGAAGCTTGGTTGATATCAGAATTTCCTGAAACAATTACACCATCAACAGGAAGATTTTCGCCGGGGCGGATGCGGACAATCATACCGATTGCAACTTCTGAAAGTGGAGCATCTCGTTCAGAATCGTTTTCTATAATCCTTGCACTTCCTGGAGTAAGGTCAACAAGATTTCTGATTGCTCGTTGGGCACCCCAAGCTGTGCGGCTAAGTATTAGATTTGCCATCCACAGAAATAGTGCTAGGAATCCAGCAGCGAGATACATTCCAGCAGACAAGGCCGCTACGACAGCAAGGGATGCAAGGGCGTCGCTAGATGGTTTGCCTTTTTTAATTTCACCACACGCTCCTGCTAGGAGTGGGATTACAAGAATAATTGCACCTATTGAAGCTGGGATATCTGAAACGAGTGCATGGGCGCCTAGGAGGTGCCCAATCCACGATACAGCAAGTAAAACACCTCCACTGAGTGCAACTAAAAGTCTGCGTTCGAGGCGACGTGCACCCTCCATTGCGCCTGATTGCATGGCATCATTAGCAGAATTCCCCATATTCGTCTCGTTAGAAGTGATTTCAGACATGTTTTTAGGCTTCCTCAGTGATTCTTACCTACTATAGGCGGTTTCATGGGTGATTGTTCGTGTAGGATTCTCGTAATCTTATGAGATATAGTCCGAACATGGAAGCAGGTACCCTATGACTAATGTAGCAGTGATTGGCGATGGACAAATGGCATTGGTAATGGCTGATGCCCTTACTGCTCGAGGAGTACATGTTAGGCTCTGGGGGCCGTTTCCAACACATGTTGATGACCTCGCAGAACGCCGAAAATCTGCGAGATTGCCCCATTTTATGCTTTCCGATGATGTACGAGTTACTCCAAATGCAGAGGAAGCGCTCAGTGAGGTGGATATTGCCCTTAATGCGATTCCAACTCAGTACATTAGAAAAGTGTGGGGTGATATTTCAAACTATGTTCCTACAGGAGTTCCAGTTGCATGCGTTGCAAAAGGAATTGAGATTGGGACAAATGTATTGCCTACGCAAATTATTGAAGAATTGTTGGGAGAAGGTCATTCTACTTGTGTCCTCTCTGGCCCGACAATCGCAACGGAGTTAGTTCGCAGGCAACCAGCTGTGATGGTATCGAGTTCGATAGATGAAGCAGTTGCGAAACAAGTGCAAGATTTGTTTGACGTGCCTTGGCTCCGGGTATACACACATGGCGATCCACTAGGCGTTGAACTTGCAGGAGCATTAAAAAATGTGATTGCGATTGCTGCAGGTATTTGTGATGGAATGGAACTAGGTGACAATGCAAAATCTGCAATGCTTGCAAGAGGACTTGCAGAAATTTCACGGCTTGGGGTTTCCCTAGGTGCTCAACTTGAGACTTTCTTCGGAATTGCTGGTGTTGGTGATTTAGCAACAACATGTTTTAGTCCACATGGTCGTAACCGAACGTGTGGAGAGCGACTAGGCAAAGGGGAAGAATTGCAAACGATTACTGAAACAATGGGTTCGGTGGTTGAAGGTGTTTCGACAACAAAAGCAGTTCATTCATTAGCGCAGGAACAAGGTGTAGAAATGCCGATTGCATCTGTGATGTATCGCGTATTATTTGAAGGACTCTCGATACACGATGCAATCAGTTCTCTGATGTCGCGAGATTTGAGAGCAGAGCAACTTCGACGTTGATTAGATGAATCTTACTCGTGGAACTCTGAAGAAACTAAAGCCGTGAGTTCGGTGATTGCGTCGTCTGCATCCTCACCATTTGCGTTGATGGTGAGTTTTGTGCCTTGTACGGCGGCAAGCATCATTAATTGCATGATGGATTTTGCGTCAACCTGATCACTCTTTTCATGACCCACAGTAATAGATGAGCTGAATTTTCCTGCTATTTCAGCAAACAACATCGCAGGTCTTGCGTGCATACCAAGACGGTTGTTGATGGTGATGGTTGTTGAAGCAGTGGGCATAATTAGGGGAGGGTCTTATAGGTTTGGCAACTCTTGTGAGGTGCGCTTTGCAAAAAGGTGGAATGGTTACGAGTTAACGAACCGCGCTATCTGTTTCACCAAGTAAGGTGAGTACGTCTTCAATTGATGTTGCTTGACGCAAGAACCGCCTGAACGTGTCTTGGCTTAGACTGCTGAAGATAGCTTCCATTGCGTCAAGGTGGTTTTCTGGTTGATCTTCTGGGCTAAGTAAAAGTACCACTGAATATACCGGCTCACGGTCAAGTGCTTTGAAATCCACGCCATCTTGACTATTGCCTATAGCGATGTGCATCGTTTTGATATCAGCATGTTTCACGTGAGGAACAGCAACTCCATGCCCGAAACCAGTCGAACCCTTGTTCTCGCGTCGAATTATTGCTTTTGTAAAATCCACACGTTGGTCTTCAGTTACACATCCTGATGAAACAAGCGCATCTACCATTTCGGAAATGACACCATCTCGATTAGTGGCTTTGAGTTCTGGAATAATTGCGTTCTGTACGACTATATCCATTAGTTTCATCGGTCTGTACCTCCAGTGGGGGTGTTATGTTTATGATCCCGAAGTTTACTTTTTAAGTCTGTAAGTTGACGGACACTTCGATCAACGGAACCATCAATTGCAGCGTACATATCATCATCCTCATTAGTGGAAACGATATTGTTATGGTGCTCAACATTTGTGAGGATTTCAACCATAAATCCATGGCTCGTTTTTTCTACGATGACATCGATTTGTTCAATTCGATCATAGAACCGAGTGAGTTTGCTCGCCTTTGCGTTGATATATTCCTCAATTTCTGGCGTCATTTCAAATTGTTTGCTACTGATGTTGATTTGCATGGACTCTTCTTTCTTTATTCCTTGTTTGGGTTCTTGGGTTCTATTTTAGCAGGTTCTTTACTCTGCACGCCGGCTTCGATTTGGTGATCTGGAACCAAGACTCCTCCACTCACCGCGAATCTGATGGCTTCTTCTACTGTGATTGGCAAGTCAATAGTGTCCTTCCTCTGGACAGTAATGGTGTACCCAGTAAATGGAGTAGGAGAACTTGGAATAAAAACAGTGATGGAGTCGGGAAGTTGTGTCTCGATAGATTGCAAGGATCCACCTGTCATAAAACCGACGGACCAGATGCCTTTGCGGGGATATTCCACTGCAACAACTCGGCTGAATTTCGGTTTGTCCTCATCGCTTATCAGAAAATCAACAAGTTGTTTGATATATGGATACACCTTGCGAATGACTGGAACTGCGACCATTATTTTTTCAATTCGTCTGTATAGAGCCCGCCCAATAAACCCACCAACGAGGCGACCTGACACATACACAATAATTGCAGCAACAAGTAACCCAAGAAGGTTCATCCAAGGGTGATCTACCCACCATGAATTGACCGCATCAGCGAAGAGAGTGTTTGACAACTCTTGCATTGCTGTGGTGTCATTTTTCGAAATGTGTTGGGCGATTGCTTCAGCATCGAGCGTATCTTGATCCGGCGTAAGTGCAAGGGACTCTGCAAGATTTGGAAAGTGTTTTGGGATTTGGCTAAATGCAGAGCGAATTCCACGATTGATTGGTTCGGCAATTGTAGAATCAATAAATTGATACGCTTTGACGAGGAGCCATAACGTGAGCACAGAGGGGAGAAGGACAGCAAGTCCCCTAAGAAAAGGTCTGGATTTTTTAGATTCACTCATTGTTCGTTCTTTATCATACCCTGAGTTGCTCTGCCGCTATTTTAATTGCATCTGGATACATTTCACATTCAAGGGAAAAAACTCGGTCGGCAATTATCTCAGGGGTATCACTTGGGAGTACAGGGCAAGTTCTTTGGAGAATAGTTGGGCCATGATCGTATTCTTCATCAACATAATGCACTGTGCAACCGGTTTCCGTGTCACCCTGTTTGACCACGGCTTCATGGACTCGCATCCCAAACATTCCCTTGCCCCCATAATTGGGTAGAAGAGAAGGATGAATATTGATGATTCTTCCTTCCATCCATGGTTCAATTGAGAGGAGCCGAAGGTACCCACACAAGCAGATTAAATCAGGACGTGCATCGTTTAACCATGCTTGGACTCGTTGATCTCCTTCTTCAGGAGATTCATCCGAACTGCGAGCCACGGCGATATCAAGGCCACGGTTAATCAAACGTTGAATTCCTGCAATGCCAGGTCGTGATGCTATGGCTAGTGTGATGTGAGCATCAAGTGTCTTTTGTTCGATGCACTCGAGAAGGTTGAGAATCGTGCGTCCACCTCCGCTGAATAAAACTGCAATGTTCGTTGTCATTCACTTTCCTTTGAAGAAACAGTGGGTGGAGAAGTAAATGGAATAGCATGGCCATTTTTGTCGACACTTACCATCGTCATAACCGCTTTGGTCACGTTGTGGCGTTCTGCTGAAGTAAATCGTTCAGCTTCCACAGAGACTTCGATTTTCACAGAGGATTTGCCAGTTTTAATCGTACTTGTGTAAAAACGTACGATATCTCCAACATATACAGGTTGTTGGAAATCAACTCTGTCGATTGAAGCTGTTAACCATCGGTGAGTTCCATGCTTTCTAGCTTCGATGAATCCTGCCTGGTCAATGTATGAAAGAATGATGCCACCAAAAATTGTCCCGTAAACGTTAGAGTCTCGAGGCATCATGACGACGCAAAGTGCTATTGAATCAACCATGTGCATATCATCGTTCCTCTTGCAACAACCCGCAAGAGAAGAATGTCCACCATTTTTGTCTTGTTTTGTGATTTTCCAGTAATGCAAATGGGATTTGATTTGCAATTTCTTTTGAAAACGTTTTGGCAATGATAATTGCATGTTCTGGGTGAGCCCATTTGTCATGTTGTGCTGTCTTGATCAAGATTGGCATGAACCGTTCTTGGTCAATAATCATGGCAGCAAGGGCAATATCAGGGTCTATGGTGCCATCAGATTTATGCAATGCTCTCCAAGCAAGTTTGTAATTGTTTTCATTGATGATTTTTTGCATTGTTGCAAGCGATTCATTTTGCGTTTTAATATCCAGAGTTGGCAAACCTTGGATTGCAGAGAGAAGTACTGCAGCTTTTTGACGTTCAAGATCGTAGTCCTTTTCCCATGCTTGAATTAACGCTCTACTTTTGTGGGATGCAAGTTCGTTGATGGCAAGTACGCTGAGCACAACGCTGCCGTCTCGATCACGTACCGGCAAACTCACTAGATCAGGATATGTCGCTTCTCTATTCATGGAAGGGTACCAAGCGAGCAGTTTTTCTATCCATGGGGAGGGATTACTAATGATATTTAAGCGAGGAGTTGGATTTTCTCTTTCGGTATTCCACCATAATGCGGATTCGTACAATTCTGGGTCGATGCTAACGCCTTGTAAATCTAAAATGCGATTTTCTTGAAATGCATGTTTCACGAGAAGTTGTTGCGCCATTTCTGAGGAGTCTGTGTTGCTATCTAAGATGGGCTCTAACAATGGAAGAAGTTCATCGAATGTACTTTCTTTGAGTAATTCAATACCTCGGAGTTGGTCAGTCGTTGATGTGGAGGTGAGCAATTTGTGGATTTGAAATTGTGATTGAAAATTGGCCACAAAAAATCCAGTAATGACAGCAATACTAATTGTGAATAAGAATGGCAAGAGGCGTTTCACATTCGCAGTGTAAGCGATTCATATCAGTTGGTTAAAACAAGTTGCATAAGTTCTTCAGCAGCACTTTTCGAGTACCCATGTATTCCCCATGCGGTTTGATTTAGGAGTGCATTTCGAATGTCGCAATCAATAAATATTACTTTTCCCTTGCCGATTTTCGTTGTAAGAGGAATAGGCAGTTTTTTACGATTGAATATTGACCATCCTCTTCGACCCGAGATTTTCTGAAGTTGAATATCCGGCTTCACAATAGTACGTGTTTGCTCTGCAAGCTTTTCTCTTGTTGTTGCAGCGAAATGCCCTTGTCCTCCAATTGATTCAACAATTATGGTTGAACCTGAAGACGCAACTTCAATGAGTTCTTCGATTAACGAGGCAGTCACCTCCTCTGATTCGATTCCGCCGACCCAGACAGTTTGTTTTTTTATTGCTTCTAGCAGTGGCATGGATTTGGTTTTCCAATGAAGAAACGCGGCAACTTCGGCATCCCATCGTCCCTCATGCTCAGCAATAATAAATGGAACTGACGATGATGCTAGTTCTTTGCTGGCAAGTCGCGGCTTCCATCTGTCAAGTTCAGCAGCACCACAGCACAAATTTGTAAATAATGTTGAGAGTGCTGAGTTTTTACTACGAATAATTTTTTTTGCATTTCCTTGAATTGTAATAATACGATCACGTATTCCATCATTCCAAATGGTGAGTCGGACATTTTTTGCTTTATTCAGTAATTCATGTGTCCAATGCTCAGATTGTTTTTCAATCGGTTCGATGTCCGGACATAGTAACGATGCAAAAGTGTTACATGCACGTAACTCCTTTCCCGTAGCGAGCATTACGAGTAGGCCGCCTCTGTCAAGATATTCCTTGCATTTTGAAATGTCATCTGGAATGGAGTTGGTGTCTTGAATAAAAAGAAATGGAGCATTAAGCCATGTGTTTACGTTTTCATCATTTGTAACAAGTTGCCAACTTAGATTACGTTCAGTTTTCATTGCAACTCGTTTCGTAATTGTGTCAGCAACCCTAAGAGGATCTACAACCCCTTTCTTTTGTACGAGTTCACAAAATGCAATTGGAGCACGACCTCGTGTTAAAAACAGAAGGGCAAACGATAAATTAACTGTGCTTCCTTTCGCTTTCCGAACTCCGCAGTGCGAGTCGAGTATGGCTCGAGTTCCATCAATAAACCAATCTCGATTTCGTACCTTAGAAAGCCCACACGACATTGCAACTCTTTCTAATGCATACAAATAACTCATAAGCGCTGTTCCGCCAGTATTTTTTGTGGTTGCGTGTTTATCGAGCCATGAGAGGGCGTTGTCTATTGAGGTTTGTAACAATTTTGATTCATTGGAATTTAACTCATTTCCTAAGACTTCGTCTACGCCAAGTAAACAATTTAATCCCGCAACTGTCATGTTTGGTGTTGGAGTACCCCGTGTTGAACTTTGTTCATACGACCATCCTCCATTTGGATGTTGCGTTGCAATCGTTGCGTTTGCTATCGATGCTAAGCATTTTTTTGGAATGGATTCGCCTCGGCGCTGAGCTTCCCGAAAAGCAATAATTCCAAACTCGCGTGTAAGTGGTGAGGTCGATGAAACAGAGAGCGGGTTTTTAGCACCTACCCCCCAGCCACCATATTGAACATGCATGGTTTTTATAAGTCGTTTGGTGTCTTTTTTGAGGCGACGATTATATGTATCTGGGAGCATTGCCCAAATTGATGTTCTGAGGGTGAGTAAGTACGAACTTGGTTCATCGATATTCCAAATGTAATCAAGAGCGTTTTTGATTTTTGGAGAATTCGGTGATTCTCCAGCAGATAACATTGCTAGTGTTGCAAGAGCGGTCGTTCCGCCACGATGTTTAGAAAGCCAACCGTGCGAGGAATCAGCAGAATCCCAACACCGTTCATTATCGTGTCTTGAATCAAGTTCCTTGACAATCATTGTGATTGCATTAGTCACATCGACATCATTAAGTTTTGGCGCACCGATTGCGCAGGTGGCTGAAATAGCCACCGAAAGCAAGAAAAATTTCATACAAAAATCCTTTGTTATTGGTTATATAAATACATGAGTTTTGGCATTGAAAACTCTTGAAGTATTGATTGAAGGTCTGAAGCTGATATGCCTTTTGATTTTGCTCCAAACAAACCACCAAGCATCGGGGCTCTGCGGCTTAGAGTAAGCACGGTGGGTTCTTCATTTGTAATACCCGCTCTTTGCTGGGCTATAACTATAGCATCATCGAGGTAACCAATTTGATCAATGAGCCCATTGCTTAGTGCTTGTTGGGCGGTGTATGCAGAGCCATTTGCAATGGATTCAAGTGTTTTTGCATTTGTTACTACATGACTTCGGCCTTCTTGAACTCGGCTGTAAAAGACAGAGTACATTGCATCGAGAAAGCCTGTAACTTTTTGTTTGTCTTTAGTAGTCCAGTTTCGGTACACACCATTTGCAACAGATTTTTCTGGGGAATCTTTTGCAATGAGCGTGACAGGGCTTACGCCAATTTTTTCAAGTAGGTTTTGAAATGTCATAATATTTGCGATGACACCAATCGAACCAGTGATTGTTGTTTCTTGCGCAATGATGTGGTCTGCATTGCAAGAAATGTAGTAGCCACCTGAAGCTGCGATCCCACCATAACTTGCGATGAGTGGAATTTTTGCTTCTTTAATTTTTTGAATGTAGTGCCATATTTCATCAGATGCGGTGACACCACCTCCAGGCGAATTTACTCGGAGAATGACTGCACGGACATTTTTATTTTTCACAATTTCTTCGACCGCCTGTCGAGAGAATTCTGCATTTGAACCATCGATAATACCACTGATGTATAGAATTGCGATTGTTGAAGAAGTTCCTTCATGAGTCACAGAAGATTTAACAATGCCAGTATCTTCGGTAGCAGAAGCGAGCGCTGAGACGCCGGCAACAATTCCAACTATAAAAACAATCAAGAAAATGAACATTGCCGATAGGAACGCGACAAACGAGCGAAAGCCACCAGTTGTGGCAACGACTTTAATCGTGGCAGGTTTTGTTTCAGACATGAATATTAATCTCCTTCTTCAAAAATGAGGTGTCACGTATTGTAGTATGATTTTTTTGTATTCTTTACTTTACTGCGGAACTTCTTTTTTTCGAAGAATTATGGTCGCATCATGCCCCTGTAAGTACATTTGGTTGAATGAAACAAGTGGGGTTAGTGAAAAAGCAAATCGTAGAAACTCCAGAGTATCAAATCGACTTGCAGGGGTGAGATCTTCATTTTTTGGGTTACGCCAACTTTGATTTGAGAGGAAATTAAACGCAATCCCAAGAGAACATTTATCGAATGCTACACTTAGGAGTTCCTTTGCAAGTTCTTGTGACATTGTGTTAAGACTTCCAGAAAAGACAATCCAATCCTCATTACCTATTGAATCAAACTCATTCAACACATCTACAACTTCAAAAGTAGAGCGTTGCAGTTGACGATTTTGTGCTGTTTGAATCATTGCGTCTATGGCGTCGATTCCACGGAATGATCTAAAATTAACTGAAGATTCGTGCAAAAAGGATGCGAAGTCTCCAATTCCACAACCAATATCCAGAATAGATGTCCCAGAAAAGTCTATCTCACTAACAAATTCGTTAAAGCGCAAAGTTTGCCCATGCTTGGAACGCCAGAGTGTTGCTTCAAACGTTCCACCAAATGCTTCTGCAGCTTCTTGATATGGCTTGAGATAGTTCGGAGTTCGTTTCATTGCTGACAAGACTAATGCCGTTGTCGATGCAACCGTGTATGTACAGGCATCAATAACTGAGAGATAGCATCAAAAAATCGATCCGTTAAGCGTTCGTAGTCATCGAATAATTGATTAGTATCAGTTTCAATGGCATTACCATCGATGCCGACTTCAGATAATGTTTGAGCGTCATCTGTAATCCATTCGGAAATTGTCTCACGTGAACACTCAGGATGAAATTGTATTGCGTACGTATTCACGCCTTTCGTCCATGCTTGAATATTACAACGTTCACTAGATGCTAGGTTTTTAGCGCCCTCTGGTAGGGAGGATGTTTCCCAATGATGCCATTGCAGTTGTGGTCCCGACCATGGTTGTCCAGAGAAGAGTACATCTTCACGACCAGCTGGAGTAAGTGTAAGTTCATACCATCCCATTTCTGGTGCAGAACACGGTCCAATTTCCCCGCCAAGTGCTCTTGTAAGAAGTTGAGACCCTAAGCAAACGCCCAAAAGTGGGAGTTGCAAAGCATCAGCTTCACGAAGAAGTTGAAGTTCTTGTTCGACCCAATTTTCATTGCAATCGGGTGCCTGAGGACCACCAAATGAAATGACCCCATCAATTTCATTAAGATTTGCTGGTAATCGTTCTCCGAGATGTACACGTACAGTTTGTAATGTGTGCCCGTCTTTTAAGAGACGTTCTCCAAGTCGATTTGATCCAGATAAATTGCTGTGTTCAATGATGAGTATGGACATGGTAAATACGTATGTTTCTAAAGGGATAATTTATGAAGTAATCACAACAGGAGACTCACTCTGTTGTGTATTGAGAATTCTTTCAGCAACGTTTGCGATCGAGGTAGCGTCAATGCCCGCTTCTTCAAGTTGCTCTTTTCGTGATCCGTGCCCAATCCAATAATCTGGTAATCCAAGAGTAGTAATGAGTGTGGTATCGAGTTTTCGTTTTACTGCTTCTTCGATAACTGCAGATCCAAAACCGCCAATTACACTGTGGTCTTCTACAGTGATTATTGGGATTGATGCTCCAAGTAGTGACTCAATCAAATCGCCATCGACTGGTTTTGCAAATCGTGCGTCATAAACGTCGATGGAATTCGAATCAATTCTACTTGCGGCATCGATGGCATCAATTGCGGTTGTGCCATACCCAAGAATTGCAAGTTTAGGTTGGTTCGTACTTAGAAGTTGATGCGCTTTGCCGAGTTCAAATGGAGGAGAGTTCGGAAATCTGTCTGTAACAACGTCTCTCGGATATCTGATTGCAGAAATAGCAGAATCGAACGAATGCATGAATTTCATGCCATGTTGCAAAGTTCTTTCATCGATTGCTGCAAGTAATACTGAATCTGGGAGTACGCGAAGAAGTGCAATGTCACAGAAACCATGATGAACAGCGCCGTCGCCACCTACTACTCCTGCTCTGTCTAAACAGAGTCGAACTGGCAACCCTTGCAATGCAACTTCTTGAAATGCTTGGTCAAATGCACGTTGAAAGAACGTTGAGTAGACGGCAAAAAATGGTTTGCAACCAGTTTTTGCCATACCTGCGAGCATATCGAGTGCGTGAGATTCGCAAATGCCAGTGTCCCAAACACGGCTTGGAAATTGTTCAATGACCCTATCAATTCCAGTTCCATCTGGCATTGCAGAAGTTGCTGCAACAACTTTGTCATCTTGTTTCATGATGTCAATAAGAGCATCTGAAAATGCTGTTGTAAAAGAACGCTCTGAAGGTTGGACTTGTACCTTGTCTTTATTTACTTCAAATGGTTTGGAAGAGTGAAATGCAGTAGCATTTTTCTCGGTGTATTCAAAACCCTTTCCTTTCACAGTGTTCGCGTGAAGGAGAAGTGGTCGATCAACATCTCTAACCTCAATCAACATCTCAATGAGAGATGTCAGGTCGTGACCGTCAATGGGACCAACTGAAAGAATACCGAAATGCTCAAACCATGAATCTTCAAAGATTGCATCTTTAAGCATCTCGGTCATGCGGTGAGACATATCTTCAAGCATTGATCCGCCAGGGAAACCTCTCATCATTTTTTTCATTGAGCTTTTCATCGAACGGTAGGTTGAACCAACTCGCAGGCGATCAAAGTAGTCCGCAATAGCCCCTTGAGGATTTGCGATACTCATCCCATTGTCGTTGAGGACGATGAGCATCTGTCGCTTAAGTGTGCCTGCATTATTTAGTCCTTCCATTGCAACACCGTTGACAATACTTGCATCTCCAACGAAGGCTACGACTCGACGCCCATCACGATTTGTTTCAGGATGGTAGGCCTCTCCCTGCAACGTGTCGCCGCGAGCCATTCCAACTGCGGTTGAAATTGCTGTGCCTGCGTGACCAACAGAAAAAAGATCGTAGGGGGATTCATCTGGTGAAGGGAAACCGGACATACCACCACGTTTTCGCAAATTATTTAGTAGGTGCTGCCTACCGGTCAATAATTTATGTGGGTAACATTGGTGTCCAACATCAAATAAAAGTCTGTCATTTGAAAAGTCAAAAACATAATGTAATGCAATCATTAATTCCACAACGCCTAGGTTTGGAGCGAGGTGCCCACCAGACTGTTTGACCTGTTCGCAGATGGCATGTCGTATCTCAGTTGCTAACTTTGGTAACTCTGGGATTGGAATCTTGCGAAGATCTGCAGGGGATTGAATTGTAGAAAGAAGTTCTGTTTGCATCGGGAGTAGCTTATTGTATGCTCAACGTGTTCGGTGAGCCATCCAAAGATTGAAAGAACGTAGGGTTTCTCCCTGTTCTCCTAGTACCGAAAGTGCGTCATCGGCTTGATCTTTAAGCATTGAAACTGCTTCTATTGAGGCCTCCACGCCAATTAACCCAGGATACGTGGTTTTTCCAGCTTCAGCATCTTTTCCAGTTGCTTTGCCAACATGTTCAGCGACACCGTTGAGGTCGATGAGGTCGTCAACAATCTGGAACATTAAACCGGTTGCTATTCCGAATTGTTCAATAGCGTGGTGCATTTTAGGATTGGCCTGGCCACAAATACTTCCCATAACACATGCGCATTTGAATAGTGCACCGGTTTTGTTTCGATGGATGACTTCAAGAGCATCTTGTTCAGAAAGTTCCTCGGGGATTCCCCCAAGAGTGTCATATACCTGCCCCACAACCATGTCACGTGTTGCTTGTGCAAGTTCATCCATGAGAAGGACTTGTTGGTTGGGCACGTAATTGCCACGGGAGAGCTCTTGAAAGGCGAGTGGAAGCAATAAATCTCCTGCGAGAACAGCCATAGCCTCCCCAGCGTGAATGTGCAAAGTTGGCTTTCCGCGCCTGAGATCATCATTATCTATGGCTGGTAAATCGTCGTGCACAAGACTAAAGCAATGGATAAATTCAACCGCAATTGCCGCAGCCATCGCTTGATCTTGGGTTCCACCAACCGCCTGAGCGCAAAGGAGCGTAAGGGCAGGGCGGACACGTTTTCCTCCATTGACAACAGCATATTGAGCTGCTTCATAGATGTGTGGAGGCAAAGCAGACGCTTGAAGACTTTTATCAAGATTTGTCTCGATGACTTTTGCTGCATCTTTGAGCGTTTTTGGGGGAGTATCTGTTGATGGTGGAATCACAATACAGATTGTACGCTTAAAACCTACAATCTACGGATGGAACAAGAAGTAATGCAAGATCTATCGACACTTATCGAAAAAGGTGGCTATGTAATGGTTCCTCTTTTTATATTAAGTGTAATCAGTGTCGCCTTAATTTTGGAACGATTTTGGTTCTGGATATTGGCCGGCGGATGTTGTTCAATTCAAAAAAGCATGGTTCTCAACGCTCTTTTACGGCGTGGAGATTTCTCTAAGGCAAAAACTCAAGTGAAAAATGATTCTTCTCCATTTGGTCTTGTTGCAAAGTCAATTCTTACGGATGGCGTGAGTGATGCAGTAGCGATGGAGGCGATAGAATCTCAACGCCCACGCATCGATCGATTTATGGTGGCACTCTCCACAATTATTACCGCAGCACCATTACTTGGTATTCTTGGAACAGTACTTGGAATTATCCAATCATTTCGTTTACTCGGTGAACAGTCTGTGCTAACTGATCCAACAGATGTTGCTGGTGGGATTGCTGCAGCATTGCTCACAACAGCGCTTGGTTTGATTATTGCATTGGTGACATTGTTTCCGTACATGTTGTTTCGCGGTTGGTCAACTCGTGCCTATGGTCGTTTAGAATCATTGATTGCAGCAGCTCAACAAGGAGAGAAAGCATGATTACACTAGCCATCAGTTTAAGTTTGTGCTTGTCAATACTTTTGCAGGATTCTGCAGTACAAGACGAGAAATTTCAGGGGTGGGCACGAAAGAGTGAAAGTGAAAACAAAGTTTCTCTCGAGCTTGTTTCAAGGAGATTCCAAGCAGAGGGAAAGCCAGACTTATGGCTAGTAGGTGTTGCGCATATTGCTGATGCTTCCTTTTATGAAGAGGTAGGATTATTACTCGATGAAATGGATATTGTGTTGTATGAATCCGTTCGACCGACCGGATCACGCCCACCTGCGGGATTGACAGATGAAGAACGAATTGCAACGACAATGAAATCTATGGATTTTGTAGCAGATGTTGCAATGAAAAGCACAATAGACGCAGGTGCTTTACCAGAAACAATAGAAGATGTTTTTTCAAATGCAGCATTAATTGACAGCCGATTATCAGTTTGGGTTGAAGATGCCTCAGTTGATGCGTGGGGGAGGCCGTATTCAATTCAAATTGATGGTGAAAACAATACTATTGCTTTTTGGTGTTTTGGCTCCGATGGAAAGGTTGGCGGAGATGGAAGCGCAAAAGACCTTGTTGTGTCAAGGACAATTGAATTTAGAGATGACGCGCTTGAAGAAGATAAACAAAAGGGAATGCAAGAAGATCTCGCAGATATATTAGGGCTTGAATTTCAACTCGAAGCACTTTCATATGCAAGCCCAAATTGGTTTTGTAGTGATTTGACAATTGGTGAAGTAGAAGAAAAACTAATTGAACAAGGAGCAGACTCAGCGATTCTCGGCATAATTACAGGTGAGGCGTTTGCAGCAAAAATTGCCAGCGGGATGATGAAGTTAATTCCATTACTAGATGCCCTCGTAGGCGGTGGAATCCGAGAAACTGCGAGATTACTGATGATAGAGATGCTTTCTATGGATGGAGCAGACCAGATGCTTGAAGGGATTGAGCCCGAACTCGCGAGAGTAATCATTGTCGAACGAAACACCGAAGTACTCGGAGATATTGCAGCAACTATTGAAATAGTTGAGGACGTGTCTTCGATTGGTGTGTTATATGGTGCAGGGCACATGAAAGATTTAGCAGAAAGAATACATACATTGTTTGGATATTCTCCAGTTGAAGATCGCTGGATAATTTCAATGCATGTTAACCCGAATGATTCACTTCTAAATGAGAACGACTTGAACCGCATGCGATTTGCGTTGCAATATCAGATGCACAAAGCTTCAGAAGCAAAAAAATCAAGTGAAAAAGATGATGTAAAAGCAGAAGACAATTAATCTACGGTGTGTGAAAATTCACTCGCGGGGATATCGTCAATTGTTCTTGCTCTTGGAATCCACAATTGTTGATTGACAAGCTCCTGGTACATGATTGTTTTTGTTGAACCATCTGCATTAGTAATTACTGGAGGTCCATTTCCTCTTCCAAGTGGAACATGTGTTTCCGAAAATACTTCGAGTTTATCTTCAGAGAGAGGAACCCATTTTGTTACCCGTGCGAGAATACTTGGTGCTGCAAAGTAGGAACCTGGTGTATCGTTTTCCATATTCTGGTACACACCTTGGCTTGCATAAAATGTACTACAAAACACAATTTGGCTTGATGGTTTTTTTATCGCAGATGAAGTGGATGTAATCATGTTCGCACGATTCCCATCGGTCAATTGAACTGAACTAAAAAGACCTTCTGGTTTATTGGAATGGTTGTCTAGGCTCCACCATCCTCCTAAGTAAAAACCGTTGTATCCAAATGCTGGCTGTGTTGCAATTACCTCTGAATGTTCTCTAATTCCGTTTGTTGTCCACTCATCGGTGTCTCTGTAATTCAGCAGCGAGCGCCAGTCGTAATCGAGATAATTGAGGAGACGCCAAGTCCAAGGACCAGCATTATTTGGAAGGTTGTAATCATAAGTAGGCGCTGGAAAAACAAGAGTTTCATCAGGAAGTGCCCAAGCGAGCTTTCGATATTCTTGAACTTTCGTGCTTAGATAACCTGGAAGAATTTTATCTTGGTGATCACCGAGGTACATCTGCCATGCTTTTCCAACCTCACCGATTTTTGCAAGTTCTTTTACTTTTCTTGCTCTTGATTGAGTGCTGCGAAGTGAAGGAACGAGTATTGCGAAAAGAACCGCAATGACTGCAATAACAACAATCAATTCAACAATTGTGAAGCCACTTTGCTTGAATCTCTTCATGGTTGGTGACCTTCAACAGTTACACTTGATGGTGGTGGGGCAATAATAGAAATCGATTTTTCGCCAAGTTTTGCGCTTCCTTCTCTTATTTTAGCTTGAAGAGTTTTGCATTCTTGGAGAAGCCGATCGAGGATTTCATCTTCGGGAACATTGGCAACTCTTTCGCCTTGGACATAAATGATTCCACGGCGATCTCCGGCAAAAACAGCGACATCTGCGCCTTCTGCTTCGCCTGGTCCATTGACAACACAACCCATAACGGCAACCTTGATTGGAATTTCTATATCGTTTTGGAGTTGATTTTTTACTTCATTGACAAGAGAGAATAAATCCACTTGGATTCTTCCACAGCTTGGGCAAGCAATAAGTTCGGCGCCTATTCTGTCGCGGAGACCTAAACAATTTAGTAATTCGACACCATCTTCAACTTCAAATATGGGATCACTTGCGTAACTGATTCGAATCGTGTCGCCTATACCTTGAGAAAGTAATGAACCAAGGGCAGTGATTGATCGGATAGAGCCCGTTTCTCGAGGACCCGCGTGTGTTACTCCAAGATGGAGTGGATAATCAAAACGTTTTGAAATTTCTTCGTAGATATCTATAACGAGTCGAGCATCCATTAACTTTGCGCTTAAACAGATATCACGAAAGTTTCGAGCTTCGAATATATCAAGATACTCTTCAATTTTTGTAATCATCATTGCAAGGAGTTGCCCATGCTTACGGTCAGCAAAAAATGAGGTGAGTTCTTCTTGTCTTTTTAGTTTGTCTTTGCGTTCAACAATAGAACCCTCATTGACCCCAATGCGAATTGGAATATTTGCATCTTTGCAAGCATCGATGACGGCATGAACTTGCTCGATATCTCCGATGTTTCCAGGGTTCAGCCGAATTTTATGTACGCCGGCTTCAATTGCTTCAATAGCACGTTGAAAATGAAAGTGGACATCGGCTACGATTGGTACAGTGACTTGCGAAAGTATCTCAGTAAGGGCTGAAGTATCTTTTTTTTCAGGGACTGCAACTCGAACAATATCTGCCCCAGCATCCGCAAGTTCGTTAATTTCTGTAACACATTCATCAATATCGTGTGTATACCCAGAGGTCATCGACTGCACAGAAATAGGTGCATTTCCGCCAATCGGTACATCCCCAACCTGTATTTGCCGAGTTTTCTTCCGTTGCATAGGTACATACTAACGACACTCTTGGCTCCTGGTCAATTTGGCTCAGAGCCAAAAAAGTGAGCCAAAAAAGTAGAAGTTAGTATATTTCAAGTTCCATTACTCCACCCTCAATGAGTAAGTCTTCTATGGGTGTGCCCTCAGGGATTTCCATTCCACTTAGTGTCGTAATCTTAATCTGTGGGTTCGCTTCCATGTGTGCTTCTAGCGCCGCTTCAAGCTCTTTGCGAACGTCATCTTCAAGAGTTTTCATGCCCATGCGTCCTTTGCATTTTGGGAATGTTGAGCAACCAAGCCATGGACCACGTTTACCAAGTCGTAAATTCATCGGACTTTCACATTTTTCACATTGCAGTGATTCGATAAGTAGGGCTGGTGGGGAGGGGTATTTGATACCGCCCTTTTTGTCAAGATTTACGACAGTTTTAACCTCAGGATAATTCACTGAAGCGAGGAATGGTCCAAATCTTCCGGTACGCTTTTCCATCGCTGAACCATCTTCAGGGCATGCGACGTCCACTCGTTCAGGTAGCAATGGTTGTCCCTGACGGTCAATTGGTGCAGCATACTTACAATCTGGATAGCCAGTACACGAAAGAAATCGTCCATTTTTCCCGAATCTATATTCAGTTTTTTCGCCACAAGTAGGGCATTTGTAAATCGCAGGTTTTGTTTCTGCTTTTGCGTGAGGCATTTCGTCGTAGGCAGTCTTTAATCTTTTGCTGAAACGACCGTAAAAGTCATGCAACATATCAACCCAGTTGGTTTCACCTTTTGCAACCGCGTCAAGTCGGTCCTCAAGTGTACGAGTGTATTCAACGCCCATTAGAATAGGAAATGCTTCAATCAACTTTTCTGTGACTACTTCACCGAGGTCGGTTGGGTGAAATGAGCGATCAATTTTTTCCACGTATTTTCTGTATTGAATGACATCGATAATAGAAGCGTAGGTAGATGGTCGTCCGATGCCTTCTGATTCTAATTTTTTAATCAATGATGCTTCGCTGTATCTCGAAGGCGGAGAAGAAAAGTTTTGTATTGGCGAAAGGTTAAATGGGAAAAGTTCATTACCTTCTTCTAATGTTGGTAAGTTTTGTTCTGTATCAGAAGATGGGACGCCACTTGCTTTATAGAAACCGTCAAACGCTAACGTTCGGCCACCAACCTTAAAGACGGCTCCAGTATTTTTATCATCGCGTTCAAAGAAAAATTCGGTTTTTAGCCAACGAGCAGGAGTCATTTGGCATGCCAAGTAACGAGCCCAAATTAAAGCATAGAGACGGCGTTGGTCCTCGTCTATTTTTGCAGGTAACGTTTCAGGATGTAGCCCAACATCTGTAGGGCGAATTGCTTCGTGTGCCTCTTGAGCATCTTTATTTGCTGAGGAATAAACATTAGGTTTTTTAGGAAGGTACGCATCACCAAACTTGTTTCCAATATATGTTCGAACAGATTGCAACGCATCGTTAGAGATGTGTGTTGAATCTGTACGCATATACGTGATTGAACCAGCCTCATATAATCCTTGTGCTGCACGCATTGTTCTCTTTGCGCCAAATCCAAGTTTTGTGGAAGCGTGTGCTTGCAAAGAGGAAGTAATAAATGGCGAGGAAGGTCGAGAAACAGTATCTTTTTGTGTGATGTCTCGAATTTTGTAAGTGACATTGTCAGCAATATCACCCTTGAGAGTTATGCAATGTTTTGCAGGGCCCTTTCCCTCTTTGTCTTCTTCAATAGCAATAGTCGGGTCATCTAGGCCTATTGCATTTCCAACCTCAACCAATCGCGTTGTGTGCGCTTCGATATTGTTATCGCAATCTGCAGGGCGTGTTACTTTAAATGGTTCTCCTGCAACTTCAACGAGCATTGCTTCGACAGCACCATTCTCACTTAGGAATGTATAGAGTTGTTTTCGTGTTGGGCCTTTTCCGCGATCATCTTTCTTGTCTAAGAACTCTGCCAACTTCGTTGCAAGTGACGATGTTTCACTTGAGTCGAGTGTAAAACGTCCAACCACACTCCATGATTCATCAGGAATATGTGCTTCAATCTCTTTTTCGCGCTCGACAACAATACGAACTGCAACCGATTGCACGCGACCTGCACTGAGCCCTCCCGCAACGCGTTTCCACAGCAGCGGAGAAACTTTATACCCAACGATACGGTCGAGAATTCGTCTTGCCTGCTGGGCATCTACAAAATCCATATTGATTGGGTGAGGGTGTTCAAATGCTTCTTCAATTTGTTTCTTCGTGATGGCGTTAAAAATCACACGCTTTGCTTTTGAAGGATCGACCTCGAGTAATTCAGCGAGATGCCACGCAATTGCTTCTCCTTCACGGTCGAGATCGCTCGCGAACCAAACAGCGTCGGCTTTTTTTGCCGCTTTCTTCAAATCGTTAGCGAGAGTACTTTTGCCTTTGAGTACTTCGTATGTTGGCTTGAAATCATTTTCAAGGTCGACTCCCGGAACTTCTTGCTTCACTCCTTTTGGAGCTCTTGCGGGTAGATCACGAATGTGTCCGACCGAAGAAGTTACAGCGTATTTGTCACCGAGATACTTATTGATGGTTCTAGCTTTGGCAGGGGATTCGACAATAACAAGCTGCTTGCCTGTTGCATCTGGCACAGAATTGCGATTTGAGGTCGTCTTTTTCTTAGAAGTCTTTTTCTTTGAAGTCTTCTTTTTTGTTGTCTTCTTTTTAGCCAAAATAGTTGTCCCTGAGTTACTTTCTGTGCCACATTGCATCGGTCAGGCAGGTCAAACCGCTTGCCTATGGCGGAGCATTGAAACGACTTTTCTCAGATTGTCAAGTGTACCCACGGAATAATTTTTATGCGGATATATGCATAAGTGCTTGTGTAACAGCATATTGCGTGCCTTTATTCTCCATATCAATAAAATGTGTTCTAGGCAATATTTTGAATCTTCGAAGCCAAGACCGCTGTTGTTTGGCATATCGACGGGTCATAATCTTGATTCTTTCCTTGGCCTCTTCGAGGGTACATTCACCTCGAAGGTGGGCAAGAAGTTGCTTATATCCGAGCGCTTCAGATGCCTGTTTGCCGAGTTGTGATTGAATGGTTGTAACCTCCTCAAGGAAACCATCCTCAAACATCGCTCGTACGCGTGAATTTATTCGGCGGTTAATTGTTTTAACTGGCCAAGTAAGCCCAATCATAATGGCATCTTCGCGTGGCATTGGCTTTCCCCACTGAGATTGCAGAGATGAAAGTGGGTGTCCTGTAGCTTCACAAACTTCAATTGCACGGATGAGCCGTCGTTTGTCATTTATGTGGATTCGACGAGCAGCATCTGGGTCAAGAGTATGTAATCGATCTAGTAATGTGGAATTGGTTTCAGCATTGAGTGCATCACGTTTGTCTTGGTCGCACTCTGGGCCATCGAACATTCCAAACAATAATGATTGCACATAGAGATTTGTTCCGCCCACGATGATGGGCCATTTGCCACGCTGCCTAATATCTTCAATGGTTTGCTCAGCAAGTTTTAGCCACGTTTCAACTGTGAACCCATCTTCGCATGGGTCGACTATATCAACAAGGTGGTGAATTGCTTGCGATTGTTCTTCTTTGGTTGGCTTTGCTGTGCCGATGTCCATTCTCCTATAAATTTGCATCGAATCTGCACAAATACATTCACCACCACCTTCCAGTGCGTTTGCAAGGGAGATGGCGAGCGTAGTTTTTCCACCAGCGGTTGGTCCAAGAATGAGAATAATTGGTCGCATGCGGTGTATATCTTATGAGCATAAGATAGTGAGCATGAAACAGACTATTGAACAAATTGATGTTGCTGGAAAAAGGGTGCTGATGCGGGTGGACTTTAATGTTCCTATGACAGATGGGGAGATTACTGATGACCGAAGGATTCAAATGGCGTTGCCGAGCATTACTAGCGTCCTTGACCGAGGAGGGAAACTTACGTTGATGAGCCATCTTGGGAGACCGTCTGGCGATGGTTTTGAAAAGGCATATTCCCTTGCCCCGATTGCAAAACGTCTTGGTGAGTTGCTTGGTCGCGATGTAGTTTGCTCTGATGATGACACTACTTCAGATGTTGTACTAGTGGAAAATTTACGATTCGACAAAGGTGAAAAAACGGGAAATGAAACATTTGCCAAATCGCTTGCAGCCAAAGGAGACATCTATTGCAACGACGCATTTGGAACGGCGCATCGAACACACGCATCCATGGTGGCAGTACCACTAGCAATGGAAGGAAAACCACGGGTTGCTGGGTTGCTCTTAGCAAAAGAGTTGCAATATTTAGACCATGCAATATCAAACGCTAAAAAACCATTTGTAGCAGTGTTGGGCGGAGCTAAAGTTTCTGACAAAATGGGAGCAATAGAAAACTTACTTGGGACAGTTGACACAATTTTAATTGGTGGTGCAATGGCGTACACGTTTTTGGTTTCTATTGGCGAACATGTTGGAAACAGTTTAGTTGAGCATAATCGTCTTGAAGATGCATCTAAAATAATTGACGCAGCAGTTGCAAGTTCTACCGATCTACTCTTCCCACAAGATCATGTATGTGCACAAGAAATTGTTCAAGGCACTCGAGTACAAGTTACTGCCGGGTCAATTCCAAAAGGTTGGATGGGGCTCGATATTGGTCCCGAAACAATTTTGAAGTACACACAGATTCTTAGAGATTCAAATACGATTATCTGGAATGGTCCCATGGGTGTCTTTGAAATGGAGCCATTTGACGTGGGAACGCGTCAGATTGCACAGGCAATAGCATCTGCAACAGAAAACGGTGCAACATCTATTGTTGGTGGTGGCGATTCCGCAGCGGCGATTTCTGCGTCTGGTTTAGAAGGACAAATGACTCATATTTCCACTGGAGGGGGTGCAAGTCTACAAATGCTTGAAGGAAAGTCATTTTCGAGTGTTGCTCTGCTTGATGATACCGTATGATTTACAATTGCTATTAATGTACAAAATGTACAAAAGGAGTTTTTTTAATTATGCGAATACGATTACTACTACTTGCGTTTCTTTTTTCCCTTCTCTCAACATCTATCGCCACAGCGCAACGAAGGAATAGACTTGAACTAGGTTCTCCGGCTCCAGTTATTTATGCTACATGGGTAAAAGGCGAATTTAATTCCTCTGATATAGAAGATGCGGTCTACATAGTAGAGTTTTGGGCAACATGGTGCGCTCCGTGTAGAAGGTCGATTCCTCATTTAACCAAACTTCAAGAAGAATACGGCGAAGATGGCCTAACGATTTTTGGTATTTCTACTGATCAAAATCAAGATCTTGTAAAGCCCTTTGTGAAACGACAAGGGATGAAAATGGGATATACCGTTGGCATTGATGACAACAATCGAACAAAGAGAGGATGGATGGACGCTGCTGGCTTAAAAGGTATCCCAGCAGTTTTTATTGTCGATCGGAATGGAATTATTCAATACATTGGCAATCCGTTGAACGCTGATTTTGACGACGTTATTGAGTTAGTGATGGCTGGTCGGTACGACTTAAAGAAGCAAGCTGAAGCAGCACCATCGATTCGAGCAGCAAATTCGTTCCGTTCGGGAAACAGTTGGGCAGAAGCTCAAAAAGCGTACGAGAATGCAATTGAGATTGACAAGATGGTATTTGCAGAGTTGTATATTGATCTAATTAAAATGTTGCTTACTGATAAAAACGACCCAACCGCAGCATATGCATATATTGGTGAGGTGATCACAAATCGTGGCTCTGATGATCCAGAACTCTTAACATGGATTGCACGATACATTGCAGAGGACGAAGATATACCAGAGCAAAATAGACGAATGGATGTTGCTATGGATGCTGCGAAAGCCGCGCTCTCATTTGCAACAAGAAAAACAGATCCAAAATATCTCTCAACTATTGCGTTTGTGCATTTCAATAACGATAACATCGATAAAGCGATAGAGTGGCAACGAAAAGCATATTATTCAGCACGCCAAAGTAATAAAATAGAGTACAAAAAAGACCTTGTTAGTTACAGAACTCGAAAACAACGTGTTAATGCAGGCGAGTAACCTGTAAATGCAAACCCAAGAAACAATGAGTGTACTTACATCACCTCCGTCGCTGCCACTTGTTGCACCATCGATTCTGTCAGCAGATTTTGCACGCTTAGGTCAAGAGTGTCGCAAGGTTATCGAAAGCGGTGCAGATTTGTTACACCTCGATGTGATGGATGGGCATTTTGTTCCAAACTTAACAATGGGACCCGCGCTCTGTAAATCATTGCACACAATGTTGCCAGATGTGTACCTTGATGTTCACTTGATGGTTGAGCGACCAATGGAGTACATTGATTCCTTTGCTGGAGCTGGGACGAATTTATTTACTGGGCATGTTGAGGCAGATGATGATCCTTTTGAACTTGCCAAAACTATCCACAACGCGGGTATGGACGCTGGGCTAGCAATCAATCCGCCAACAGATGTTGAAGAAATCCTTCCTTACGTGGAAGCATTCGACTTGATCTTGGTGATGAGTGTCAACCCAGGTTTCTCAGGACAAGCATTCATTCCAGAGGTTTTATCCAAAGTTGAAACCATCTCAAAGCGATTGCGTCCCGACCAGCGCCTTCAAATGGATGGCGGTGTGGGACCTAAGACCTGCGAATCATGCCGTGATGCTGGATGTGACGTACTCGTTGCGGCTTCAGCAATTTTTGGTACAGACAACTATGCAGAAGCAATTGCGGGACTTCGTGGTCATTGACCGATACCACCTAACATTGAGATGTAGGCATCAATGAAGAATAAAGAGCAAACACAACAATGGGCTGATGAAGCATCATCGCCAGCAAAAAGACGATCGATTCCAGAGGGGCTCTGGATGCGGTGCGATTCTTGTAGTGCAATCTTGTTTCGCAGAAGTGTCGAAAATAACTTATGGGTTTGTCCAGAATGCACTCGCCATTTCAGAATAGACGCAAAGCAAAGAATAGAACAATTAGTAGATCCAGAAACGTTTGAAGCATTTGACGAAAATCTTGCCCCGCTAGATCCGCTTGAATTTAAGGATTTAAAAACGTATAAAGAACGAATCGAATCAGCTCAAAAGAAAACGAAATCAAAAGATGCAATTCAAACAGGATATGCATTTATTAAAGGGCGAAAGGTAGTTCTTGGAGTTATGGACTTCACTTTTCTTGGGGGGTCGATGGGGAGTGTAGTTGGTGAAAAAATTCGACGTGCAGTTGAACGCGCCGCAGATCAAGACTTACCATTGATTATTGTTGCAGCCTCTGGCGGAGCGCGGATGATGGAATCTGGGTTGTCCTTAATGCAGATGGCAAAGACATCTGCTGCATTGGCACGATTCGATGACATGGGTGGCTTGTTCATTTCTGTATTAACAGACCCAACAACTGGTGGCGTGACAGCAAGTTTTGCGATGCTAGGTGATGTTATTCTCGCTGAACCCAAAGCGTTGATTGGTTTTGCTGGCCCAAGAGTTATTCAACAAACTATAAAACAAGATTTGCCAGATGGTTTTCAACGAGCAGAATTTTTACTTGAATGTGGTTTTGTAGATTGTGTAGTTCCACGAGATGAGTTGCGGAGCGAAATTTCTAGCTTAATCGATTACGCTGGTAAATAATGAAAACTTGGCTTCTCGTTGCGATCGCATTGGCATCCGCCTTATGCACGTTGTTGGCATCTGCCCCCATCGGTTCTGGGTTCGCCGCGATTGCAGCACCAATGTTCTTAATTTTGATTGCCCTCTACGCAAAATCTGCTCGGAGAGCATTTCTCATCATATTTGTTTTTCAAATTCCATTGTGGCTTCTATTGCATGCATGGGTAATCGATATTGCATTTTTTGGTTGGCTAGGAATTGGGCTGTATATGGCTCTCTGGGCTCCTCTATTTGTATGGCTCCTGAGAAAAGTACAATCCATTCCACGCATTTCTGTTGTTATCTCAGCACCGGTTCTATGGGTCGGACTTGAGTGCTTACGAGGAATAGTGATTTTTGATGGATACCCTTGGTATCTTGCAGGTACAGGATTAGTGGATTGGCATATAGCGAAAGTTGCAACAATTGGAAGTGTTTGGCTCGTAAGTTATCTTGTTGTAACGCTCTGTGCTACTATCGCAGGAATCAAAATAATTCACAGGTGGACTGTATTTGCTGTCGTGATTTTATCTATTGGTTTGTTTGCACGTCAGTATGGGTACTACATGTTAAATCGGCACCGAATTGTCACGAATGTTTTACTCATTCAGACAAACGTCCCTCAGAGCAACAAAGTGGAGGGGTCTTGGGAAAGACAAATAGAAGATGTTTCAGGTGCTATTGAATTGACAAGGCGAGCACTTCAGGAAGTCGAAGAGCCACCTTCTCTCATTGTTTGGCCAGAGACAATGGTTCCCGGCACGGGATTTGAAGTGAACCGATTTGATTTTGCGCCTTGGGATGAATCGTTCACGCCATTATGGTTTTGGGCTGAAAAAATTCGTTCGTTAGCAAAAGAAATTGGAATTCCAATTCTTGTGGGTTCACAAACATGGACAGGTATTGAAGTAGTCGAGGATGAAAAGTATTTACGAGTTGAACCAGAGTCACAATACAATTCAGCCGCGTTGGTGTATCCAGATGGCACCTCTGAACGGTATGACAAAACATTTCTTACCCCATTTGGGGAACGAATTCCATACTTAGAAAATAGTACAACAGTGAAAGCATGGGTACGAGAGACCTTTGGTGCAGCAATGTTGTTCGACCTGAAGAAGGGTGGTGTGCCAACTCGTTTTAGTATTCCTGCGGTACACCGCAATAGTGGAGCCCCTTCTGAGATCAAAGTGGCTACGCCAATCTGCTTCGAAGATACTGTTTCAAGTGTCATCCGAAATCTAGTCTGGGAAGATGGTCAGCGAAAAGCAAGTGCACTCATCAATCTGAGTAATGACGGTTGGTTTGGAAGTGATAGTAGTGCTCATGAGCAACATGTTCGAGAAGCACGAATGCGATGTATTGAATCTATGACACCAATGCTTCGGGTGGCGAACACCGGGATAAGTTGTTCGATTGACTATTCTGGTGGAGTGAGGCAAAAACTCCCGATACTTGAGAGTGGATACTTGTTCGTTCGTTTGACTTCCGCCCAACAACTTCCACAGAGTAGATATATTGGCGATTCAGTTGCATGGATTTGCCTTTTTGGAAGTATCCTGCTCGTACTTGGTTCTTTTATGAAAAGGAGTAAAGAACATGATGAAAATACTTCTTAGTTTAGTTTGCTTAATCGTTCTATTTTCTTGTGGACCAGATCCAATTGATCGAGCGAGTGAAGAGCCGTGGAGTTCCAAAAGTAAATCGGTAAAAACAATGGGTGAAACAGGGGAAAGACCAAAAATCCCGATGCTCGTCGATGGAGATACAGTTCACGATGTGGCGTTGTCAATTCTTCGTCAAGCAACAGTTTCACCAACACCTCGTTTGCGAGCAAATGCAATTGAGTCCCTGAGGTTCGCTCCGCCTAGTGTTCTCGAGGCAGCAGTAAGAATTGGGCTCGGAGATGAAAATCGAGGTGTTCGATTTGTTGCAGCAATGATGATTGGAGAGAAACAGCTTTGTAGAATTTCTATGTTACTTGAACCGATGTTACTTGATGATTCTGAATCAGTTCAAGCAGCTGCAATGTTCTCAATTTACAAATGTGGAAGACAGGTTGATTTGAATCCACTTGCTGCAATGCTTAATAGTGAATTGCCTGAACTTCGTGGAAATGCTGCGATGGTTTTAGGAAGGATTGGAAATACATCTGCAAAGCAACTCATCCGCGAAGCGGTGAAATCAACACCAGATTCTATTACTCCAATTCGACGCCGATTAATTAATATGCAAATGGCTGAAGCGCTAATACTTCTTGGAGATCGAGATGAGCTTGAAGTTATTCGCGCCGCTATTTTTAGTTCGTCACAAGAATCTGAAGTTACTGCCCTAGCGTGTCAGATTTCAGGTCGTTTACGAGATGTTGAAGTTACTTCAACACTTGAAAGTATTACTGTGACTCCAAAAAGATATCCAGACGAAATTAGGTTAGTTGCAGCAGCAGCGCTTGCAGAAATCAACCCAAGCAGGGTTCCTATGGATGAAGTGTTGAGGTTTACTTCGAGTGATTCCCCGAACCTCAGGTCACAATGTGCCTCTGTTCTTGGAGCACATGGGAATCCTCTAAGTCTTGGACCTTTGGCGTTGATGATGGAAGATTCCGACCCTTTAGTACAAATTTCTGCGGCAGAAGCCGTTATTCGCATCAATAACCCCGATTCTATGGCAATTGCGGATTGACATTTGTACTCTAAGTGGGTACAAATGCAACAGGATTAGGTTGTTGAAGGGCTTGGATCGTCTCTCTGTTTGCCGGTCTTCATGTCTCCCCTTGTGCTACTGTTTTGAAAAGGTTTACTCGTGCATATTTTGACAAAAATTTTCATCGTTCTCGTTACTCTCCTAGCAGTAGCAATAGTTCCCCTTGTTGCTACTTATACAACAAACGAAAATACGTATCGGTCTAAATTCCGATCAGCTGATGATCAGCAACGTGTTGCAATGATTCGAGCAGCTGATGCAGAAACTGCATTGTTCGCACAGCGAGTTCAATTGCAAAATGAAATTGATACTCGCGATGCAACTATAGGCACACTTCGTGGTGAACAATCAAACACTCGTTCATCTCTAAGTTCCCTAAAAGCACAGATAGGTCGACTTGAATCACAGCTTTCTCAAAGTAATGCAAACCTTCAAGCGCTATCAAGTGCCAGTGAAGTCAACAGTGAGTTAAAACAGCGATTTGTTGTGGAGAATTATACCTTACGCCAAAACGTCATCGACGCAGAACGTATGATTATGGACATGGAAGACACACTAGAAGACGCACGGATGGAAGCCCAGGGCGCTATGAGAGCAGAGCAAAAAGCCATCGAAGAACGCCACGAAATGGAGAAAGAGATCGATGCAATTCGATCTAAACTTGTATCGTATGTCTCTAAATTTGGCGAACTCGAAACTCTCGCCACTGTTATTACAGGAACCGCACCCGATCGATCACTTTCTTCAACGGTATTGACTGTTTCAAGAGATGGTGGTGAAGTCCTCGTTGAAATCAACTCAGGTTCACGTGATGGGGTTCAAAAGGGGTGGATCATGACTGTGGGTCAAAACGGAACATTCCTTGGAAGACTTCAAATTGAGGAAGTTGATATTAATAGATCAATCGGTCGTATTTCGCTCGAAGACCCATCAAGAGGTCTCGTTATGCCGGGCTCATCCGTATACGCGGTGAAAGGACGGAATTGAGTATGACTCAGTTTGATACCCAGGTAGCGACTCGAAAATCACCACCTGACGTCTTTACAGTCCTGCTTGTTGTTGCGACATTATTGCTTGCCGGCGGCGTTGCTTGGCTGTACCTAGTGAACAGTGAGCACTCAAAGGTCGACAATCGGTCTGACGGTGGACCTCTCGTACTAGTTGATCAGCAATAAGTCAAATGGTCATCGCTGATTTCGCGTATCATTTGCGAAGTTAAGTTTGAACTGTTCGAACTTGGGTATTGCTAAGAGGAGCGAACGTCGTGTTTGACAAGTTACTAAGTTGGTTTAGTGTAGATATGGGGATTGACCTTGGGACGTGCAATACGCTTGTTTGTGTCCGAGGAGAGGGAATTGTTTTAAATGAACCGTCGGTGGTTGCAGTAAAACGTGGAACAAATCGAGTATTAAATAATGGCAATGCCGTTGGATTTAGTGCAAAAGAGATGCTAGGAAAAACGCCTGGCTCGATTACGGCGATTCGGCCATTGAAAGATGGTGTCATTAGTGACTTTGAGATAACCGAAGCGATGTTGAGTTACTTCATCCGAAAAGTAAGTGGGCGAGGTCGAATTATTGGTCCACGAGTTGTAATTGCTGTTCCATCAGGAATTACAGCTGTTGAAAAACGGGCGGTTCTCGACTCCGCAGAACGTGCAGGGGCACGCCGGGTGTATCTTGTTGAAGAACCAATGGCAGCAGGGATTGGTGCAGATCTTCCAATTGTTGAACCCAAGGCATCAATGATAGTTGATATTGGTGGCGGTACTACTGAAGTGGCAATTATGTCTCTTGGTGACATCGCAACCTGTGAATCGGTTCGTGTTGCTGGTGATGATCTTGATGAAGCAATCATTAACTATATGAAAAAGAATTACAGTTTGACAATTGGTGAGCAAACCGCAGAGCGAATTAAGATTGAAGTTGGTTCTGCTGCTCCTTTGGAGAAAGAAAAATCTATTGATGTTCGAGGCCGAGATAATATCACTGGCATGCCCAGAAAAACAACAGTAACAAGCGAAGAAATTCGCGAATCAATGCATGAACCTATTCAAGCAATTGTTGAAGTTGTGAAAAGAACACTCGAACGAGCAGAACCAGAACTTTCAGCAGATCTTGTTGAAAATGGAATCGTTATTGCTGGAGGTGGCGCAGAACTACGTGGCATTGATGTAGTTATATCTGAAGCTACGGGACTTGACGTTACAATTGCAACCGACCCATTAACTTGCGTGGCAAAGGGAACTAGCATTTATCTTGATAATCTCGAACTTTGGAAAGCAGTCCTTGAATCAGACATGGATGATTAAACAGTCTGATTTTTGATGTATTACCTTGAGCAGTTACGGAATAACTCGTAAACGCACCAATGTCTTACCAATCGTAATTGGCATGACTATTTTTTTATCGCTAATTCCTGCATCTTGGTTGGGTTGGACTTCAGACTTAGCAGCGCTTGTCCGCATCCCTGTTACACCTATTTCTCATATCGGAATTATGTTCACAAGTTGGGTTCGCCCATCCTTGGAACCATCAGATTTACCATCAGATGAAAAAGAACGGAACGAATTAGCGATTGCAGAACGAGATCATTACAGGCAAATGTATCATGCTCAGATGCTTCGAGCAACGGAGTTAGCAGATCAACTTCGCGAATTACAATCACTGCCCGAAACTGCGTTGAGAAATCCACAACCTCCAATAATTATTCAAGTTGATGTCACCGGAAACAGACCAAGTGACGTTTCAGGAACAATCGAACTTAAATTAATCCGAGAAGCATCATCGCGAATTCGTGTTGGTGATATTGCGATTGTTGGCCGTGATATTGTTGGAAGAATTTCTAGTGTAGGAATGACAAGAATTGGTTTGATGCCAACAACGAATAAAGAAATGGGATTAACCAGAGCAGCAATTGTTCCCGCTCATCCATCAAACACACGGTCGCCCTTGTTAGCAGAAGTTATTCTCCAGAGTAACGGTGAGGCACAGATGTTTGCTGAAGTCGTTGCAACAAGTGGTGTGAAGAAAGGTGACCTTGTACAACTCGATGATTCATCATGGCCAGAGATTGGTGCGGGATTGACGCTTGGAGTCGTGGAAGATGTTATGCCGCTTGATGAAGCTCCGCTTCGTCAGAGAGTCATCATAGCTCCACGGCGGATAGCTCGAAATGTTTCAAGAGTGGTTGTACTTGGAACAGGTGAGGACAAAACAGAATGAGGGCGTACGTAGCAATTATTGCCACAATTCTCGCTTTGGCATTCGATTCTAGTTTTGGAGGGGTATTAACATTACGTTCAGTTGGCTCAATTACGCCCCTTGCAATGCCATGTCTCCTTGTATTTATTGCGTTGTTCGCACCGGAGACAGTTGCTATCTTAGTGACGCTCTTGCTAGGTATTCTTGTTGATTTATCACCCGGGCATGGTGAACTATCTGGGGGAGCTCACCTCATTGGCCCACACGCGTTGGGATTTTTAATTACCACATTTCTTGTTTTAAAAATCCGTAACATCGTATTTCGTCGACGAGTTCTCACAATAGCTTCTTTAGCAGCTATTGCCGTCATCATCACAGGTGCAACAGAAGCACTTGTTTTACTAATTCGTGGCATATTGCCATGGACTCCAGAAATTACAAGTGGTGGATTTAGCGGTTTAATAAAACTATTTGGTACAGCGATCTATTCTGGTCTTCTTGCCGTACCACTAGGGTGGTGCCTCTTGGGCACGATTGGAGTGTGGAAATTCCATTCTCCAACAGGGCGTAGAGCAACATGGAGATAATTAGACAATGACTCAATGGATTATCAAAGATGACTCCCCAAATCAGATGGCTCCACTTTGTGATCTCCGAGCTACTTTTGAACAGAGGACAGGCGGAAGAACTACCCTTGATAGATTGACACAACAAATGGGCTGCGCTCCCGCTGGCTTTCTCTGTGATGATGATAAACGGGCAGCAATGATTTCATCACGTACAGGGCTCAAACGCACGGTTGACGAAGAGGCAACGGTGGTTAATCATCCACGAATCGAAACGCCTTGGGATATTCTCGACCACTTGCCTGGATTACTCACTCTTGATTTAGAAAATGCCAAACCACTTGATGGTGAATATGTTGTTGCGAGTTATGGAGACCATCGGATTGATGTTCATCCTTCAGCGAAGATACTTCCTGGAGCAGTCCTTGATTCTTCTGCGGGAGCAATTCGAATTGAAGAGGGCGTAGTGATTCGTCCAAACGCAGTGCTTTGTGGACCATGTTGGATTGGAGAGAACAGCACAATTATTGATGGCGCATTCATTAAAGCAAACACTTCGATTGGTCCTTGGTGCAAGGTTGGAGGTGAAGTTGGCGGAACAATTTTTCAAGGGTATTCAAACAAATCACATGACGGTCATTTAGGAGATAGCGTTATTGGTGAGTGGGTGAACTTTGGTGCAGGAACAACAAATTCAAACTTACTCAATACGTACGGTGATATTATCGTGACGGATTTTGAAAGTAAGAGGCACAGAACAAACAGGAACTTTGTTGGCTGTTTTGTAGGTGACCATGTGAAGTTTGCAATTGAAACAAAAATTATGACTGGTGCAATGATAGGAACAGGTGCCATGGTTGCAAGTTCGACTCCAACACCATCGCCAACCAAACGTTTTGCTTGGATAACCGATGGAGGCGAACGAATATACAACATAGATAAGTTTATTGAAGTAGCTAAAACAGTTATGAAACGTCGTGAGAAGCATCTTGATGATGCGACTGAAGCAATACTGAGAATACTGGCAAGCGAGTAATGTCTTCCTTGTACATTATTGATGGGCACGCACAATTTTTTCGTGCGTATTATGCAATTCGAACACCTATGACTACCCCAGTATCTGGTGACCCAACCAATATGGTGTATGGATTCACTTCAATGTTATTGAAGTTACTTCGCGAAGAAAAACCTGAACATATTGTCGTTGTAATTGATGTTGCAAGTGATGAAGAGACATTTCGAAGTGAACTTGATCCAGAATATAAGTCCAACAGGGAAGAGGCACCAGATGATTTTGGAGACCAAGTAGATAAGTGTCTCGATATTCTTGAGTCTCTCGATATTCCTGTCTACGGAGAGCCAATCGTTGAAGCAGACGATGTGATTGCGTCACTTGTAAAAAGAATGCGTCGGGAACAACCCGACCTTGATATTAAAATTATCTCTCGAGATAAAGATCTTTCACAGCTTATTGATGATCATGTCGAATTGTTTGATGCTCATAAGGGTCAAGCTGTTTTTCCCGACGATGTGTTTAAAACTCCCGGAATGGGTGTACCGCCATCTAAGGTTGCTGATATTCTTGCAATGATGGGGGACGCAAGTGACAACATACGTGGTGTGCCGGGGATTGGTCCTAAGACTGCTGCGAAGTTAATTATGGAGTTTGGGTCAATTGAGGGTGTGTATGAACAGATCGATCAAATCAAAGGAAAGCGTAAAGAGAATCTGCTCGCAAGCCGGGACATTCTAAAATTAAGTAGGCAGTTAGTAGAATTGAAAGATGATGTTGAATTTGATTTTGATTTGAAAGATGCTGTGTTTAACCCTAAGAGTTGGAATGTCAAAAAAATAATTTCATTATTTAAAGAGTATGGTTTCAACCGTTTTCCTGAAGACGTTATGCAACTTGCAAAGAGTGGTGATGCAGAAGAAACCCCACCAAAAACGAAATCAACAATTGTTGGCGGTTTATTTGATATGGGTCCAGATCGTACTCATCCAGCATATAGCGCTGGATATGTACTAGTTGATACAAAGAACAAACTTGATGAACTTATAAAGAAATGCGAAAAAGCAAAGATAATTGCAATCGATACTGAGACCACAGGTCTAAACCCTATGACTGCGAAGCTTTGTGGTATTTCAATATCACTAGGCAAAGGCAATGGCTCTTACATTCCAACTAAGTGCCAAGAAAATCATCTTTCACAAGAAGAAGTCATAGAATCTCTACGAGGGGTATTAGAGAACAAGGACATCGAAAAAATTGGGCACAATATTAAGTATGACTTAGTTGTTCTGGAGAATGCTGGAGTCAAGGTGCAAGGCCAACTCCATGACACACTTATTGCTGCATGGATTCTGGATGCTTCTAGATCTGGTTATTCAATGGATGCAGTTGCCCTTGGAATGCTTGATTACGAATGTATTTCCATTAAAGAATTAATTGGATCTGGCAAAAATCAAATTACGTTCGATGAAGTGCCCCTCATTGATGCGTGCCCATATGCAGCAGAAGATGTTGACATAACGTTTCAGCTCTGGAATGTTCTTGAACTACAACTCGAAGGAGAGTTATGGAAGTTGTACGAAGAAATAGAAATACCACTTGTGAGAGTCCTCGCTTCGATGAGAGTTGCGGGTATAAGGTTAGACCCAGGTGAACTTCAGAGTCAAAGAGAAATTATTTCAGCCCGTATTGATGAACTTAAAGCAGAAATCGAGGAAGTTGCTCCATATTCATTTAATCCCGATTCTCCTAAGCAACTGTCCGAAGTGTTATTTAACGAATCGCCCGGTCTTGGTATTAAGCCGATAAAGAAAGGCAAATCATTTCATTCAACTAATGTCGAAGTGCTCGAAAAGTTAGCGAGTGATCCAGACATCGAGACAAAATTGCCAACGCTAATCCTTGAATATAGAAAGTTAACAAAGTTAGTGAATACATATTTGGTTTCACTCATTGAAATGATTAATCCTAAAACGGGGAGAATTCATGCTTCGTTCAATCAAACAGGAACTTCAACTGGTCGTTTAAGTAGTAGTGACCCAAACTTGCAGAACATACCAATTCGTTCTGAAATTGGTAGAGTAATTCGCAAAGCGTTTATCCCCGAGAAGAAGAACGTTTTTGTATCGGCAGATTATTCACAAGTCGAGTTGCGTATGCTTGCCCATTTAAGTGGAGACGAAGCGTTGTTGCAAGCATTTCGAGATGGTCAAGATATTCACAAAGCAGTGGCATCAGAAGTATTTGGAACTGCAATTGGTGAAGTATCCGATGAACAACGCTCAGCAGCAAAGGCGGTGAACTTTGGAATCGTGTATGGAATTACGCAGTGGGGACTATCAAGGCAACTGAATTGCACACCAGACAGAGCAATGCAAATCATAGACGAATACAAGGCAAGGTTTACTGGAATCGATACTTTTTTAGAAGCTTGTGTGAAGAAAGCACAAGAGTTTGATTATGTCGAAACAATAAAACACAGACGTAGACTAATTCGAGGAATTCATGCTACGAATCAACAGCAACGAGCACTTGCAGAGAGAGTTGCAATTAATAGTGTTGTACAGGGGAGTGCTGCTGATTTAATAAAGGTAGCGATGAATAATGTGCACCAACGACTTTCAGATGACTTTCCAGATGCTCGCTTATTAATGCAGATTCACGATGAACTCGTTGTTGAAACAGCAGAAGATGATGCTGAACAAGTTCGTGATTTGCTCGTGGATGTGATGGAGTCCGCGATGGAACTCGACGTTCCAATTGTTGCAGATGCAGCAATCGGCTCAAACTGGTTCGAGTGTAAATAAACTATCCCGCGGGTCGTTTATTCCTCTGTCACAGTGCAAACATACTTAACAGTTCGCTAATGGGACACCCATGATTCCACCGCAATCGGTGGAATTGGATTGATGTCCCCACAGCAAGGAAGTTCTGTCGCATGAGTTAAAAGAAAAGACCCGATGCTTTGCATCGGGTCTTAATCTTATTCTGAAAGCGAGGCGGACGGGACTCGACACTTTTCTCCTGCCATCAGCAGGAGAAAACTGCGAAAGCCCCAGAGTGGCAAAGCCACTCGCGTGTGACTTGTCACACGCAGTTCGTCTCGCGAGAGGAATAGAAAAGACCCGATGCTTTGCACCGGGTCTTAATCTTATTCTGAAAGCGAGGCGGACGGGACTCGACACTTTTCTCCTGCCATCAGCAGGAGAAAACTGCGAAAGCCCCAGAGTGGCAAAGCCACTCGCGTGTGACTTGTCACACGCAGTTCGTCTCGCGAGAGGAATAGAAAAGACCCGATGCTTTGCACCGGGTCTTAATCTTATTCTGAAAGCGAGGCGGACGGGACTCGAACCCGCAACAACCGGCTCGACAGGCCGGTACTCTAACCAATTGAGCTACCGCCCCAACTGGGAAAGGGGATTTTAGCATGCTTGAGTAACTGGTCAAGGGGTAATAGAAGATGAATTAATCGTCTATATTTTTTCATTAATATCCAAATTAAATGTATCAACTGCAATAGTAACAGTATGTACTCGTTTTACATTAGTGCAGGGACGGAACATGCTTTTTCAAATAGTCATATCTCTCCTCCTAACCTTGGCGGGCAACGCGCTCGCCGAGGTTATTTATGTCGATGCAGACCGAGGTGGATGGAAAACTACTTATTCGACTTTGCATGATGCTTTAAAAGCCGCAAAAAAGGGTGACGAAATTTGGGTCGCAAATGGAACATACAAAACGAACGGTTCATCGTTTCAGATGGTTGATGGAGTCAATATTATTGGTGGTTTTTCAGGGAACGAACGTTCAAAAAATAGCAGTGACCCTGATCGCAATGCCACAATTCTCGATGGCGAAGGCAAGACCGACCACGTCGTCATTGGGGCAAATGATGCCTCATTAACTGGCTTTACTATTACTGGAGGTAATGCTCGTCGTAATGGTGAGAGAGGTGGAAGAGACGCGGGCCGCGGGAGCGGGGGGCAACGCAGACCACCGCGTGGCTTGCAAGGTCGACCGCCAACGAGAGGTGATTTCGGTCAACGAGGCGGAAGTCACACAACCCCAGATCAAATTGCTCAATCTGGAGGAGCAGGAGCAGGTGGTGGCATGTTGAATTTTGGGGTTTCTCCTGAAGTCATTGATTGTATTTTTATTGACAACCGTGCAGGTAAGGGCGGAGGTGTGTACAACGCAAACAATGCCTCACCCATTTTTCGTGGGTGCACGTTTGAAAATAATTCGAGTGAACGTCGAGGAGGCGGTGTGACAAACGATTTGCAATCGAGTCCACAATTTATTGATTGCACATTCATCGGAAATTCTTGCAACGAAAAGGGTGGTGGCTTGTACAACGATTTCATGTGTAGCCCAAAATTAGAGCAATGTTTGTTTGTTAATAATACTGCTGGAACTCGTGGTGGTGCGATGGCAAACGATGGAAGTTCTTCTCCAGTTTTGATTCACTGCACGATTACGGACAACACAGCGAATGATCTTGGTGGTGGTTTATATCAAGGCACTTACAAAGCAGGCGGAAGTGGTTGTAACCCAACTCTGATTGACTGCATCGTCTGGGGCAATCATGCAACAGGGTATGAAAACATCAGCAATTGGCATGATGATATTCCGATCATTGTGCATAGTGATATTGGCGGCGGTGCACTGGGCGAAGGCAATCTAGATATCAATCCGAAATTCACAAGCAACTATTCACTTAAACAGAACTCGCCTTGTTTAGAGGCAAGCACGACAAAAGGTCCAATAGGAAAGACAACAAAATGATTGAATTACTACTTGCAACAATAATGACTGCTCCGCTCGATGGATACACATTGATTTCACCAATCCAAGAGACAACCACGTACTTAATTGACATGGATGGGAAACCAGTTCATACGTGGGAAAGTGAATATCGTCCAGGACAATCTGTATATCTGTTAGATGATGGTACCCTTCTTCGAACGTGTAATACGAGAAACCGAAACTTTCGAGAGGGCGGTGCGGGCGGAATGGTGCAAGCGGTGAACTGGGATGGTTCCGTGAAGTGGGAATACGAGTTAAGCACAGAGACTATGTTGCAGCATCATGATATTGCACCATTACCAAACGGAAATATATTAGTTTTGGCGTGGGATGTGAAAAGCAAACAAGAAGCACTCGATGCAGGTCGTAGCGAATCAAAAATTCACGGCGATACTTTTTGGACTGAAACAGTATTAGAAGTTGAACCTAAAAGTGGAAAAACAGTATGGCGTTGGGATGCTTGGGATCATCTTGGTAATGGTAAAGGTGAGGTTGATATCACTGCAGGTGGATCAAGAAAACCTGGTCCAGACTGGTTGCACATCAATGCCATTGACTTCAATGAGAAGACAGGTGAAATTGCTTTGAGCGTCCATGGTATGAATGAAATATGGGTTATTCAACGAGGAAGTGATGCTGGTATTACGTATCGGTGGGGAAGTGGTGAGTTGAATGGTCAGCACGATTCTAGTTTTTTAGAAAATGGAAACATATTAATTTTTGATAACGGCACTAGGCAAAGTCGTGCTTCAAGTGTGGTTGAACTCAATCCAAAAACAAACGAAGTTGTTTGGGAATACGAAGGCGACCCTCCAACAACATTTTTCTCAGGGCATATTTCTGGAGCCCAACGGCTATCAAACGGTAACACGCTTATTTGTAGTGGCGAGAAAGCGAGAGTATTTGAAGTGACTCCTGAAAAGGAAATTGTTTGGGAGTATGAATATCCAAAAGAATTGTTCCGAGCTACCCGCATACAAAAAGAGGCAAAGTTTCTCGCGAGTAAAACGCTCACGCCAATTACTCTTGCATCAAAACAAGAACCAAGAAGTCGACCACCGAAAGGTGGCTCGGGACGTTCCGTGGGTTCCGTGGGTTCGGGGGGTTCCGAGGGTTCCGAAGGTAATCGGTCTGGTGGTGGTCGGTCAAAATCTCCGAGTACTCGGCCCGATATGCTCGACAAAACAAATTTGCAAGATGGTAAGCCACTGCAAAACGCAGGAACGCTTGAAGTCTTTGACGAATCTGGAAATAAGCACAAACTACTTGATGTACTCGCAGGTAATAAAGACACGGTGCTTGTGCGTGGTTGTTTAACTTGCCCAGTATTCCTTAATGTATACCCTCAGGTCGAAGCAATGGCAAAAGATTTTCCAGAAGTTGATTTTTACTATCTATATGGTTCCCTCGCGCATCCAGAAAACAACGGATACGTGCAACCAATCACAATCGAAGAACGGTTAATGCATGTTGCAGAAGCCAAAGAAAAACTTGGTACGAATGTTGCGTGGTATTGCGATGACATGGACAACGCAGCAAAAGTTACCCTCGGCAATGCACCAAACAGCGGATACATTTTTGATGGGGAAGGAAATCTTGTTCTAGCCCAGAGTTGGTTTGACCCAGAAGTTATTGGGCAAACGCTTGGCGAGCGTCATGGCGAACTAGAAACAAGAACGAGTATTGAAAGTTTGAACCTTCCGCACTTCGATTCAATCTCATCACCCGCAAGTGGTGTTGTTCCTCGTGTTCAAGTTGAAGAACGCATGATGGCGTTGACTGTTAATCCAGTAGATTCTACTGAACCGTATTATGTGAAACTCAGAGCAGAAGCAACCAGAGACGCAACATCAACTGGAAGTGGAAAAATGTATCTCGGTTTTCATGTTGATCCAATACACGACGTACATTGGAATAACTTGGTTGATCCAGTTAGGTACGAATTTGCTTTGTCAGAAGGCACTTCTATTTCACCGAGTTCAGGTGAAGGACCAAAAGTTTCGCAAGCAACAGACATTGATCCCCGCGAATTTCTTCTGGAGATTACAGATTGGAAGCGTGGAGAAACTGTAATGTGCACCGTGAAATATTTTGCGTGCAGTGATGCTGAAGGTTGGTGCAAACCAGTTACTCAACAATACGAAATCACACTTGAACCCGATAGGCAGGGAGGTAGCGTGATGTCTCGCTCTCCTAGACCTAGCGGTCGCCAAGCAGGTCTTGGCGGGCAAGATCAGCCAAGAGGTCAGGGGCGTGGGCAGGGTCCATCTATCGATCGTATGGACAAAAATGGTGATGGAAAACTTTCTAAAGACGAGCTACCAGAGAGAATGGCGCAACGGTTTGATCGAATGGACACCAACGGTGATGGGTTTATCGATGAGGAAGAATTTGCAACGTTGATGGAACGTCGCCAAGGTCAAGGCGGTCGTGGTGACCCCGGAAGTGGCAGGGGTGGACGGGGTGGACAAGGTGGACAAGGTGGACAAGGTGGTGGGGGCGGGCAAGGAGGTAGAGGTGGTGGAGGTGGTCGTTAATTATCTCTGCACAATACTTCTTTCCACAACATGGAACGTTTCCCCAGATGGGGATGGTTCGCAATCACTCGTTGGCGCGCTTTTAAAAGCACGTTCTGGCGACACGATTCTTGCTGCACCAGGAATTTATTTTCCCGGAACAAAACGCACCGACTCGTTCAAACTTAAAAAAGGTTTAACACTTAAAGGTGCGGGTGAATCTTCAGTGCTCTCTGGAGAAATTGGCAACGATGGTATTGAAGATAATTCCTATCACGTTGTCATCGGTGCACAAAACTCAACCCTTGTTGGGTTCACAATTACGGGAGGAAATGCAAACGGCCAAACAATTCCAACTGTTAAAGATGCTCTGAAAAAAGCAAATCAATGGCCACCAACACAATCGAGGGGAAGATCACGGCAATCTTTTTCTGAACCACAAGTCGATGCAAAAGGCGGCGGAATGCGTAATGATGGAATTGTGATGACAATTGAAGATTGTTTGTTTGAATATAACAATGCAATATATGGTGGCGGAATGTATAACACTAACGAAGCCAATATAACAATTACAAATTGCAAATTTATTCGCAACAGTGCAAAAGAAGGCGGTGGGATGTACAACTACAACTTGTCATCACCAACTATCGACAGTTGTGTCATCAATACAAACACTGCAAGTAGAGGCGGTGGAATGATGAACCGTTACGCTTCATCGCCAACAATTACGAACTCTCAGTTTGTGACGAACCACGCTACTGTTCATGGTGGTGCAATTTGTAATGATTACGGCGCATCTCCACAAATTCAAAATGTTGCTATTTGGCAAAATACTTCTGATGGGGATGGGGGAGGGATTTTTACTGACGACACAGCTTCCCAATTTGGTAAAACTGTTCCTAGAATCACGTCATGTAACTTTATGGATAACATTGCAGCCAATAACGGCGGTGCCATCGCAAATTACAACAAATGCTCTCCAGCTATCGAATTGAGTACGTTTGCAAAAAATGAGGCCAAATCTGGAGGAGCAATCAGTAATCGGCTTGGTGCCACCGCCCAAATTACCCAATGTGAATTTTTTGCAAAGACCGATACCGTAGAATCAAATAAACAGTAGAATAAATGCCGTTTTTTATCATATAAAACTGGTATTTGTTGTAAAAAACAGTACTCTTGCAATATTATGGGATATTTTTCTCGGTTGTGCTCTTTTTGTACGCAACCGTTTCCATTAGTACGCGAATGCGTATATGGCTCCATGGTGGGGCCGAGTTAAATCAGGAGAGTTACATGCCATTTCCAACCACAATAACGAGTATCTGTACAGCAACTGCCTGTTTCATGATGACTTTATCAACCGCAACCTATGCTTCAGATGCCTCTATTGACGCTGTACGACCAATTGATCGAGCAATAAACGATACGCTCAAATTGAAGGCTAGTTGGAATACAAGGTTGCGGGTTAATGAAACACCTGAGCAAGATATTCGTGTTTCTATTCCAATAGACAACCTTTCGTACACACTTGAACTTGAGCCATACTCGACAAGAGATGATTCGTATCAAGTTATGATGCAAAATGATGAAGGTGAATTGTATGAAGTTCCTGCCGGTCCAGTTCGTACTTTACGTGGATCAATAGCGGAACTTGATGGTAGTGTTGCTGCCGGTTCACTTATGGAAGATGGGCTTTACGTTCGCATACGACTAGCTAGTGGTGAAGAAATTTGGATGGAACCTGTTGGTGCAAAAATCGATGGTGTTGCATCCGATGTGTATGCACTCTATAGAACAGATGACATTATTCCATCAGGTGGTTTGTGTGCTGCTGAAGATCACATGGATGTCGGTCGGATTCTGCAAATGCAAGCAAATTACCAAACGCAAAACTCTCAGCGTGGGATAATTATTTGTACAGCTCAGTTAGGCGTTGACACAGACTATGAGTACTATCAGGATTGGGGAAGCCAAACTGAATCACGTATCAACCAAGTCATTAATAGCGTCAATGTACAGTATGAAGACGAAGTTCAATTATCACATTTGATAACGACTATCATTGTCCGCTCAAGTTCTAGTGATCCCTATAGCTCATACACTGCTGAGACTATACTCGACGAATTTAGAGATGAATGGAATTCCAATCAGGGTTCGATTGCTCGCGATGTTGCCCATTTGTTTACAGGGAAAAATATTTCAGGCGGAACAATCGGTATAGCTTGGCTTGGTGTTGTTTGTTGGACAAACTCTGCATACAGTTTGGTGCAATCGGATTGCTGCGGTAGTTTTGGTTGCACAACAGACCTCTCTGCTCATGAACTCGGGCATAACTGGGGTGCTGGGCACGTAGAAAGCCCTTCCTTTAACACAATGTACCCTTCCTTGCAGTGTGCTAATCTTTTCGCTCAAAGTTCGATTGATACAATCAACTCTTATGCGTCTGGCTCAAATTGTCTCTCATGTGCAAACCAAGCACCAACTGGTGCATGCTGTGTTGGAAATAACTGTATTGAAATTTATCAAACCAACTGCGACGCTGGTGGTGGAATTTGGCAAGGCAACAATACTCAGTGTGCAAATGTAAGTTGTTTAGCCCCAACAGGTGCCTGCTGTGTGGATGGAACCTGCTATGTCTATGAGGAAACAGAATGCAACAGCGCTGGTGGTTCATATGCTGGTGATAATGCATTATGTGCTGACACAGGCTGTACACTTGGTGCTTGTTGTATAGACACAAATTGCTCCTTAACACTGCAACTTGATTGTGGCGGTAGTTGGTTCGGAGATAACTCCAATTGTGGCGATATTACATGTGGTGCGGGAACAGACCAATTAAACTACGAATTAAGTACATGGTCACGAAGTGATGGTCAATCAATGGAAACATACGACTTGTTCTTCCCAAGTACTGATCCAAACACTCGAATGGTTTCTGTCTTTGGCGAAAACGCTGACTATCTAGAAATTAGACTGTGGTCGAATGCTGACTTTGATGGCTCAGCAAGTCCGGTTGCTTTGCACCACTCCCCATATGGATCGGATATCCCACATGATCGACAACTCGATGCCCCATTTGGCGATGATCTTGTGTACGACTCCTACGTCACAGTTGGATCGACAGATTCTGCAGTAGGAGAGCCAATGTTACTTGGATTTGATAGCGCTGGATTTAACAGCAGTGCTGGTGTCTACATGGATAACGGTATTTGGTTTGTTATGCCTGATGATCCAATAGCATCGTTAGGCGCAGGTAGCGCTCTAGGTCACCGGCTCGCCAGCCTCTCGGTTGAATCGGGTCAAGGAATCGAAATACTTACGAACGTTCAGTGGTTCGATGGAACAGATACTGAGCATCAAACTCGTAATATTGCATGGAACAACTTTGGTCTCGGTGGCGGTTCTAACTGTCCAACCGATATCGATGGTAGTGGTGCAACCGACGTTGGTGACCTTTTGGCGATGATTGCTGACTGGGGACCATGCAGTGGTTGCGCAGGCGACCTCGATGGCAATGGCTCAGTTGATGTTTCAGACCTCTTGACCGCTATTGGCGCTTGGGGACCTTGCGAGTAAGACTCGTTAATACGTAATCTAACTCAGACCCTCGCCCTTATGGCGGGGGTCTTTTTTTATGAGAGCGAGTGCCTCAAGCAAGATCCAGATTTCAAGTACTATTGCCGCGATACCCATTGCAAGCAATAACCAGCGCTCTTGGGCGAGCCAACTCTCCGCAGCGTTTGTGCCAACAAACGCTTGCATAATCATCGCCCACATAGGCATTGCAAGCATGAAGATTGCAGGCAACACGATAAACCAGATTGGTTTTTTTCGATGCCATAGATATGCTGCTATGACGAGAAAGGCAAGTCCTGCAAGCAATTGATTAATAGCACCAAAGAGTGGCCAAAGAATCAGTCCACCTGTTCCCATTTTTGCAACGGTCCATTCACCACTTGCCGGTATAGCGGCAAGAAGGAGTGCAAGCAAGACGGCAAAAAGAGTTGCCACATGTTTATTTCGCAGAGTAGTAAGTGGTAACCGAGGTGTCCTTGCAATTTCTTGTACAACGTACCTTTGCAAACGGCAAGCGGTATCGAGGGTTGTGCCAGCAAATGAAGCAACAAAGACACCCATGAATGCAACTGCGATGGAAGATGAAATTCCCATTGAAGCGATAAAGTTCGCAGAGCCATCGACAAACGCCCCGACTTTTGCACCAAGACCACCCGCTGTAGCCCACGATTCGTATCTAGCGTTCCAGGCTTCATTGCCAACCAAAATGCCTTGTTCGCTATCGATGCCAAGTGATAGACCCGCAACGCAAGCAAGGATGACAAGAGTCGCAAGGAATCCTTCTGTAAGCATTGATCCATACCCAACGAACTTTGCATCTGTCTCGCAAGAGACCTGTTTACTTGATGTACCACTAGCAACTAAACAGTGAAATCCGCTACATGCACCACAAGCAATTGTAATAAACAAAAATGGAAAAATAAGCGGAGCGTCTGCAGGGTCAATATCAATCATCGGGGCGGATATGAGAAGTTCTGGGCGTGTGCCATCTATTGGTGCGCCTCCAGCAAAAGCAGCAACGACAAGCCCAACGACAATTAGTGCGATGACGGATAACAATTGCAATGCGTTGATGTAATCTCGTGGTTGCAGCAGGAACCAAACAGGAAGTACAGATGCGATGTACGAATATGCGAGTAGAATCACAACCCACGCTATCGTTGGTAAGGTCGCTAGCGTGGCATTGAAAGAGCCGAGCATGCCAACGTTTCCAAAAATGACGGTGAGGTACATGACACATAAAGCAAGCAGAGATGGAATTAAGATTCCAACTCCTTTTCGGTGGAGCCAAGTCCCAATGAAGACTGCGATTGGGATTTGCACAATGCAAGGGAAAATGGCGGAGGGGTACATGCGAAAGACGGATGCGATTACTAAACCGAAAATTGCCAGAACAACTGTGAGTCCCAAAAATAAAACAAGCAGAAAGAGCATTCTCGTTCGTGGTGAAATCAGATGTCCAGCAACATCTCCAACACTTTGTCCTTTGTTTCGCAAACTAACGACGAGTGAACCAAAGTCATGGACGGCACCGATAAAAATTGCTCCAAAGACGACCCAGAGAAGGGCGGGAAGCCAACCCCACATAACGGCAATTGCTGGTCCCACAATTGGTCCAGTACCAGCAATTGAGGTAAAGTGATGCCCAAAAATTATCGAGCGAGGAGTTGGTACAAAGTCCACATCATCGCGAAGTTCAGTCGAAGGACAAACAGCCGATGCAGAAAGACGAAATACCTTTTTGCCAAGCCACTTACCGTATGTGTGGTACGCAAGAATAAACCCAAATCCAGCGGCAAGAGCAATGATGAGTGTTTCCATAGTGTGATACCGTACAACATTATCGAACAATGCCCACGTTAAGCGTCATTTTGATTACAAAAAACGAGGAAGTGGATTTGCCCGCTTGCTTAAAGAGTGTTGCATTTGCAGATGAAATTATTATTGTTGATAACGGGAGTACCGATAGAACCCCAGAGATTGCTCAAGAATTCGGAGCTAAATTTTTTACAGAAAAATGGCATGGATTTGGACCGCAAAAAAATCTTTCTCTGAGCAAAGCAACATGTGATTGGGTTTTTTCGATTGATGCAGATGAAGTTGTGCCCGAGAAACTTGCAAATGAAATTAAGAAGACAATCGAAAACCCAGTGTATTGCGGGTATGACATTTCACGAACTACAACCTTTTGTGGAAAGAAAGTTCGTTTTGGTGATTGGGGTCGTGATAAAGTTTTGCGACTTTTCAGAAGGGGAAGCGGTTCGTTTACAAATGATCAATTGCACGAAAGAGTCGTTGTAACAGGCGTAGTAGGAAAACTGAATTGCTCGATGATTCACAACAGTATTTCTTCAATTGAAGATGCAAAAGAGAAGATGGTTTCGTATGCTACAATCAGCGCAAAGGAAAGAAAAGGTTCAATGTTAAAGGCAATCACTCGTGGGTTTTGGACATTTTATCGTAGTTATATTTTGCGATTTGGATGGCTCGATGGATGGACAGGGTATCAAATTGCTCGCTTAAGTGCGAAGGGCACGTACCTTCGGTACACCTTGGCCAAGAAAAAATGATTTCAATACCGATTCTTTCTTATGCTATTGTGTTGTCAGTAATTATCACTGCAATAATTACGCGCAAATTAAAATCACGTTGGGCTGGTCTAGTTCAAGGTGTTTCATTGCAAATGACCATTGCGATACCAATCGCAATCCTGCAACTAACTGGTTTTGTGTGGAAAAGTTGGTCGATTGATACCGCTGAAGCAATTAAAGTGTTTTCGCTTTCGGTTTTATTTGACATGGCGGGGTGGTCTGTCATTACTCCATTTGAATGGTTAGTGCCAAAACGCCAGACATGGGTTTTCAGTAATTTGGGTGAGTTCGGAGTTCTTTGGATTTCTAAGGTGTCACTTGTTGCAGTCTTGATTGCATGGAGAAGAGAACGCACAAACACTCTCTGGAATTGGTCTACTTACGTGATACTACTCTTGCTTTTTGTTGATGCTTGGCTCACCCGCGATTTCCCGTGGTGGGGAACGTAGGCGACGGGCGAAGTGTGACAGTCACTCTTCGATCGATACGATTTCGAACTCAGTGCGGCCGGCGGGTAAATTTACACCAACAGTATCGCCAACGCGCGCTTTGAAAATTGCCATCCCGAGTTCCGAGTTAGTCGTAACTTCTAGGTAGTCCATGTCAAAACGTCCAGAGGATTCACCAACAAGCATATACAAGTCCTCTTTGTTGTTACCCAAATTTTTTAGCTTCACTGTCGTGCCGAGAAAAACCATGTCATCTGGAACATGTTCGGTATCAGCAACAGTCACTTCAGCCAAACGTTTTTCTAAGTCTTTGA
>JACNLO010000085.1 GCA_014381555.1 Planctomycetota bacterium
CCCTCATGCTTGACTCTACCGATGCAAAAGCTATTGAGGCTGGTCTTAAACGAGCAGGTGGCCGATGCATTGTGAACTCGATAAATCTTGAAGATGGCGAACTAAGATTAGATGACATTTGCCCATTGCTAAAACAATTTGGTGCAACTGCAGTTGGCTTAACTATTGACGAAGATGGCATGGCGAAGACGGCTACGCGGAAGGTCGAAGTCGCAAACCGTTTGCATGATTTGTATACAAACAAGTGGGAGCTTCAATCGTCTGATTTGATGATTGATGTATTGACTTTCACCATTGCAACGGGCATGGAAGCAGATCGAAGACTTGCGGTTGAAACGCTCGACGCAATTGAACAGATTTCTCAATTGTTTCCTGAGTGTGGTCTATTACTTGGCGTTTCTAATGTAAGTTTTGGTCTGAAGCCAGCAGCAAGAAAAGTATTAAACTCAGTCTTTTTACATGAGGCAATACAGCGCGGTCTAACAGCTGCAATCGTGCATGCTTCAAAAATATTACCGAAGCACAAAATTAAAGATGAGCACTGGGACTCGGCAATTGATCTAATTTACGACAACCGCAAAGATGACTTTGACCCACTCTTACATTTTTTGTCTCTCTTTGAAGAAGAAGTGTTAGAAGAGAAGCATGATGTTGCTGAACTGCCACTAGAAGAGAAACTTCAGAAATATATTTTAGATGGTACGAGAGCAGGGCTTGAAGATTCACTCGATGAAGCATTGAAGAAATTTCCCGCGATAGATATTATCAATAACCATTTACTTGCAGGAATGAAAAGAGTTGGTGAATTGTTTGGTACTGGTCAGATGCAACTCCCTTTTGTTTTGCAATCGGCAGAGGTAATGAAAAAGGCGGTGGCGCACCTAGAGCCACACATGGAAAAAGGCGAAGCGGTTGACAAGGGACACATCGTTCTTGCAACAGTTGCTGGAGATGTGCATGACATCGGAAAAAACTTAGTCGATATTATTTTGTCAAACAATGGATATTTAGTATGTAATATTGGTATCCGAAAATCGATTGATGAGATAATTGAAGCGGCGATCAAGAACAACTCAGATGCCATTGGGATGTCTGGTTTACTTGTTAAGTCAGTTGGTGTTATGGAGCAAAATCTTCAAGTACTCAACTCAAAATCAATTAAAACGCCAGTGATGCTTGGTGGTGCTGCGCTCACTCGGCACTGGGCAGAATCTCACTTGCGTTCGATGTATGAAGGTCCACTCTATTACGGTCGTGATGCATTTGAAGCACTTGAAGTGTGCGATAAGTTGACAGTGGGGAAGTTATGTGACATAGATGTAAAGATAGAAGAGCGATTATTAAAGCGAGCCGAAGTTGAAGCGAAAGTACAAGCTGGTCGTAAAGAACGCGTTGACAAAATCGGTGGCTCCGAGACAGAATCGATAGACCATGTTGCAATTCCAAGTGCTCAGTTCTTCGGATCCAAAGTTGAGACTGACATTGACTTAGACGATATCTACCCATATATCAACACCGCTGCACTGTTTAGAGGGCAATGGGGTTTTAAAAAGGGTTCGCTACGCCGAGAAGAATTTGATACGCTTATTGTCGACACTGTTGAGCCAATTTATGAGCGTTTAAAAACATTCTGTATTGAAGAAAACATTCTTCACCCAAAAGTAGTGTACGGTTGGTGGCCCTGTAACGGAGATGGTGACGATGTTGTTATCTACGACGAAGTAGACCACGACAAAGAGATAGCAAGGTACACGTTCCCGCGGCAAACGAAGCGCAACAAACGGTGCATTAGCGATTTCTTTTTGCCAACATCTAGTGGCGAGAAGGATGTCATTGGCATGTCATGTGTCACAGTTGGGGCTGAAGTAAGTAAGCGTACGAGTGATCTCTTTGATAACGACGAGTATGTGGAATATTTATACTTGCATGGTATTGGGGTGGAATGCGCAGAAGGGCTCGCTGAATATTGGCATAAACAAATGCGAGTGGAACTCGGTATTGATGGTGATGATAAGCCAACACCTAAAGAATTGTTTGCACAGGGGTATCGAGGAAGTCGGTACAGTTTTGGGTATCCAGCGTGCCCCGAAATGGACAAGCAAGAGATACTGTTTGATCTACTTGAACCCGAGCGAATCGGCTGCACGCTCACTGAATCATGTGAAATTGTCCCTGAGCAATCTACAAGCGCAATCATTGTGCATCACCCACAAGCAAAATATTTCAACACTCGGTGACAGTCATACCCAATAAACTATCCCGCGGGTCGTTTATTCCTTGGTTATGATGGTATATGTGAAGCAGATCCTAACAAAGTTAACCCAAACCCAAAAGGCATTGCTAGCATTGGTTTTGATTTTGCCAGCACCTCTGATTGGGGTTTCGAGTTCATTTTATTTTCCGAATCTCACAATGCCAACAGGAAAGGAAATCGAAGTTGGAAAAATCATTTGGGCTGTTGCCAAAATATGGCTGATGGCACTTCCAGTAGCTTGGCTTCTTTTTGTAGATAGAGGGAAACTTAGTTGGTCGCCAACAAATGCAAAGGGAGTATTTGCAGGGTTCCTCTGGGCAATTCCTATGTCGGCAGTTATTTTTTTCGCCTATTGGATAGCAAAAGGAAGTTTGGTTGACCAAGATGCGAAACAAACAATTGAAAATCTAGGCATTACAACACCTGCAAAATTTTTAATTTTTGCTTCAGCGATGTCTCTTGGCAATTCGCTCATGGAAGAATATGTCTGGAGGTGGTTTGTTTTTACAAAGTTCAAAATACTTGTAGGTGCATGGCCCGCCATTCTTTTGTCTTCTTTCTTTTTTACAGTACACCACATTGTGATTATGTGGGACTACGGCTCAATCTGGCTTGTCATTGCCGGCTCTTTGAGTTTATTTGTAGGCGGAGTAATCTGGGGATACTTGTATAACAAATACAATTCAATTTGGCCAAGTTGGATTTGCCACGTTGCTGCAGACTCAGCTATTATGTGGGTCACATGGCAGATTATTACGAGGAACTAACTAAATGAAATACGCATCACTATTGTCGACATGCTTGTTATCTCATGCACTTTACGCAGCACCTAACTCATCAGAAGAAGTGAATTGTTCAACTCTCGACACAATCCCAAATGTTGTGACGAACGACATTAAAGCAGGAATTGAAAAACACATTGAAGATTTGTCCGAACTAAACGGTGGCTTCTTTCCAATTTCGTTTGATGGCGAGGATATGAAACTCAAACTTGTTCGGGTGCACATGGAGTACTTAGCGAATCTTGGACCTCGGAGGCACTTCGCGTGCGTAGATCTTGCAAGCGAAGAAGGGAACGTCTACGACGTAGATTTCTTCCTAGAAGGCGATCCGGGAGATATGACAGTCACCGAAACAACTGTACACAAACTCAACGGTCGACCATTTTATTTGTGGCGTGAAACAGAAGAGGGAGTATGGGTTCATGTGGATGCAGATGATGCATCAAGAGAATTGCTTGGCGTGAGGGAGGGTGATGATGTTTTCGAATTCACGTATCAAGCGACGCTTCCAGAAATGTCGGAGCCAGCGAAAATGTGGATTCCAATTCCAACCGATGACCAGTTTCAAGATATAACCATGAACCGAATTGAAATTCCTGGTAAGCACCAAATATTGACTGAACAAAAATATGGAAACCAAATTCTCTATGTTGAACTTCAGCCTGAAGATAGCGGTAAGACCATGGTGTTACATTTCAACGTTAACCGCCAAGAGAAAACTGTTCATACTGATAAAACAAAGCCAGAGGTTTATTTACTTGAAGATAATATGGTCCCACTCAATGATAAATTCAAGACCATCGCAAAGAACGCTCTGAAAGACAAGAATGGGGGCGATTTGGTTCGGGCACGAGCTCTATACGACCACACTATTGATAGTATGAAGTACGCCAAATTTGGTAGTGGGTGGGGCAATGGTGATGCAAATTTTGCGTGCGATTCTGCTCGCGGAAACTGCACCGATTACCATTCGTATTTTATTGCGCTCTGCAGAAGCGTTGACATTCCAGCACGGTTTGCAATTGGGGCTGCGGTTCCTTCAAGTCGTGATGATGGCGGGGTGAATGGGTACCATTGCTGGGCAGAGTTTTATGCAGAAGGCAAGTGGTGGCCTGTTGATATTAGCGAAGCGGACAAATATGCAGCACTTGCAACGTATTACTTTGGTCATAATCCAGCAAATCGAGTCGAGTTTAGCCGAGGTCGCGACTTAGTTGTGACTCCAGGACCTGAGTCCGGTCCAATCAACTTCCTTGCGTACCCGCTTCTTGAAGTTGGCGGAAAGCCAGTGAAGGTGAAACCACAGTTTGGGTTCCAACGAATTGGTTAAGTTGTTTCCTGATGTAATTTTTTTGCAAATTTTACACTTAGCACAAGTCCAAACATCAGGATAAATCCTAGTCCGATGGATCCCCATAAAGCAACTGGAGTAAGTACACCGTCTCGATGCGCTCCCCAATAAACTAGTGCAACGCAAGGCAAGTACAGAACAGTAGCGGTGAATGTGCCCGGTGACCAGACTCTAGTAACAATCGTTGGTCCAATATGAAAAAAGATTGCGTTCACACCCCAGACTGCAGTCATCGATAAGGCAAGAAGTGGGCAATGCCATCCAATAGATGCGCATGCAATAGTCATTACCATTGCACAACTGTTAAGTAAAAAGAAATCTTGCCAAGAACCCTTTAGCCCAATAATTTTTTCTGCCCAATCTTTCCAATTGAAAAAATATTCTTCGGTGATGTGCAACGCGTAGCACCAAGCACTCACCCAGAGAACCCATTCATAATTCCATGTTATAGTTGCCATGCGTTATTGATTTAGTTTCTTGTCAAGGTATGCGACTGCCTGATCGATGTTG
>JACNLO010000018.1 GCA_014381555.1 Planctomycetota bacterium
ATGTCACTGGCGATGATCAAACAAATGTTTCTGACATCCTTTCAGCCATCGATGGATGGGGAATCTGCGACTCAGGATTCAGGAACATTCCTTCTAAACCTACGTTGAAACCAAGACAACGATAATCACCTTTCAAACTCCAATCAGTACCCACTGATAATCCCGAACCCACCCAATAACCCCGATCGTCGCCTCGTGCCACGACGGGGTTTTTACTTAAAATCATAAAACTAGAGATGAATATTTTTATACAATGAAGAGCACAGGAGAAGTTACCATGGCACATTCAATTGAAGAACGAAAATACGAAACCCTCAGCCCATTCGAACTCAAGAACAAACTAATCGAGTTGTCCTCAGACAACTCGGAAATAGAGATGCTCAACGCTGGAAGAGGAAACCCTAATTGGGTTGCACTCGAACCACGACATGCATTTTTTCATTTAGGACAATTCGCACTTAGTGAATCGGAAAACAACCTTATTCAAGATGGCTTTGGCGGAGTCCCATCCCCCGAAAATATCGATACTCGTTTTGACAATTTCCTAATTGACAATGAAGGCAAATCCGGAATCAATTTGCTTCGCAATTCTGTTTCCTTTGTAAAAGATACACTCGGAATCTCCCCTGCTGATTTCTTGCTTGAAATGTCAGATGCAATTCTTGGCGATCATTATCCCGTACCAGATCGAATGCTCAAATGTTGCGAAAAAATCGTCGATGCATACCTCGCTAAAGAGATGGGCTACAGCCAGCACGAAGGATGCAAGTTTGATTTTTTTGCAACAGAAGGTGGGACAGCAGCAATGGCTTACGTTTTCAATTCTCTAATGGAAAACAAAATTCTCAAGAAAGGTGACAAAATTGCAATTGGCACGCCAATCTTTACTCCGTATCTTGAGATACCTCACTTAAATGATTTTGAGTTCGTCGAACTCGACATCGAACAAGACGAAAGTAATGAATGGAAATATTCACAAGAGCAAATTGAAAAACTTGCTGACCCTTCTGTTAAAGCATTTTTTATAGTCAATCCTTCAAATCCAAACTCATTTGCAATGCACCCTGACTCGCTTAAAGCTCTCAAAGATCTTATAGAGACCAGAAGAAAAGATTTAATCGTTCTTACCGATGATGTCTACGGAACGTTTGTTAACGGTTTCCAATCGGTTGCCTCTGCAATTCCACAAAACACAATTTTGGTCTATTCATATTCCAAGTTCTTTGGTGCAACTGGCTGGCGAATCGGCGTAATCGGCATCGCTAAAGACAACATACTTGACGATGCAATCCAAAGCTTGCCCGCGCACCAAACTGAAGAACTACGAAAACGTTACGATCGAGTTTATCTTAACCCAGACAACGTTAAACTCATTGACCGTATGGTCGCCGACAGTCGAACCGTTGCACTAAACCACACAGCCGGACTTTCAACTCCGCAACAGGTCTTCATGGTAATGCTTTCCCTTTTCTGCTTGAACGATACCGAAGGCGTCTACAAAGAACACGCACAAGACATTGTTATAAATAGATATAAATCCCTTTACGAAGCACTTGGAACATCTGGGTCAAGTTCCCCATACTGCGCACATTACTACACGACTATCGATGTTCCAATGATTGCTACAGAGCGATTCGGTGAAGAATTCACTCAGTGGCTAAAGGGCAATCATGAGCCAATCGATTTCGTCTGGCGACTCGCTGAAGAAAAGTCAATCGTTCTAATGGACGGGGGTGGCTTTGACGCACCTAAAATGTCTGTTCGTGTTTCTCTTGCAAATTTACCGTTCGATGCCTACGCAAAAATAGGCAAAGGAATAAGTGACTTACTCGACCAATACCATAGCGAATGGAAATCAAATTAATGGATTGGATACACGATATTTTTAATGACGCTCCTCTTGCTGCTCTCTTTTTAACCGTTGCCATTGGATACATCATCGGCAAAATAAAAATCGGCAAGTTTGTTCTTGGCGGCATCGCAGGCACGCTCATCATGGGCGTCATCATCGGTCAGCTTGGTATTGATATTCCAAATGGTGTCAAGGGAATGTTCTTCGCGCTTTTCATTTACGCAGTTGGCTTCCAAGGTGGACCGCAATTTATTCAATCACTTAATATCAAATCGCTAAACCTGCTTACTTCTTCGTTTCTGATGACTGTCGCAGGTCTGGCTTGTGTTCTTGTCGCTGCTTGGATGTTTAATCTTGACCGTGGTTCTGCAGCAGGGCTTGCAGCAGGCGGGTTAACGCAGTCGGCGATAATCGGCACCGCTGGCTCTGCGATTCAAGCACTACCAGATGTAACCAAAGAACAAATTCATATCATGGAAACGAACGTTGCCGTTGGTTACGCCGTTTGCTACATCTTTGGTTCGCTTGGACCAATCATAATGATTAGTTGGTTCATCCCAATGCTAATGCGTTGGGACATACGCAAAGAAGCCGTTGCTCTGGCCAAGAAAATGGGTGGAGGAAACGCAGCACTTGAACCGGGTCAGTTCGATGCCGTTAACAGAGTTAGCAATCGGTTTTTCAAGGTAGACGCAAACTGCAAAGCAAACGGAAAATCCGCTGTCGAACTTGATCGTGACTTGCAAAACGCCTCCGTTGAAGCAATTATCCAAGATGGAACTAAAACTGATTTCAACAATGACACTGTGCTACAAGAAGGCGACATCGTCGCAATTACTGGAAGAATCCCTGCATTAGAAAACGCAAATATTTTCTTCGCAGGAGAAACTGAAGCACCAGAAGGTCTCCAACTTGTCGAAGAGCGAAGAGAACTAATTGTTACAAATTCAGAGATTGCAGGAAAGACCCTTAGCGATTTAAAGGCTGCATTACCTGCTGAAGAGAGTCACGGGATTTTCATCACTGGTTTAAAACGAATGGGTCACTCGCTACCGCTTATTGCAGGGATGAAATTACACAAGGGTGATGAAATGGAACTGGTCGGTCGCCCTGTTGACCTTAACCGAGCACAATCACACGTTGGTTACAAAATAACTGCAGCAAAAGTTACCGACTTCGTATTCTTTGGGTTTGGTATGTTTGTCGGCTACTTAATTGGGATGATAAGTTTCAGCATCGCAGGCGTTCCAATGACAATCGGAACGGGAGTTGGATGTTTGCTTTCTGGGCTTTTCTTTGGTTGGCTTCGAAACGTGCACCCCCACTTTGCTTCCCTTCCATCTGGCGCTTCAAACTTCCTGCGTGACTTTGGGCTTGCTGTATTTGTAGGGGTTGTCGGGATTTCTGCGGCGCCTAGTTTTGTTTCAAGCATTCAACAATATGGCGTGAAACTTCTACTACTTGGAGCATGCGTCACAATTATTCCACAAATAATTGTGTTCTTTGTTTCGTACTATGTTTTAAGGATCAAGAATCCTATCGATGTACTCGCCGCGGTCGCAGGTGGCAGAAGTGCAAACCCCGGTTTTGCAGCCCTGCTTGAAAAAGCTGGTAACAACACACCTGTTGCAACGTTTACGATTACGTACGCAATTGCAAATATTTTCTTAACGCTTTGGGGACCTGTCATCATTGGAATCATCTCAACGAACCCGACTGGCTAAACAATGTTTACAACAATTACCTCTATTGCACTTTTGATTACCACTGTTTTTGCAGAGCCAAAACTTGAGCTCAAGATTGATAACCCAAATCTACCAAACGTCGTCATTGTTTCTACTGGTGGCACCATTGCGGAAAAAAGTAGCGCAAGTGCAGGTGGAGCAGCAAAACCGGCGTTATCCGGAAGCGACCTCATAGATGGCGTTCCTGAGCTTGCGAAACTCGCAAACATCGGGGTTGTGAACTTTTCAAACATTGACAGTTCGCATATGACGCCCCAAGACTGGTCACGACTAAGTAAAACTGTCGACCAAGTGCTTGCCCGCAAAGACATCTCAGGGGTCGTAGTCACTCACGGTACAGACACAATGGCCGAGGGTTCATTCTTTCTTGACGTAACAGTAAAAAGTAATAAACCTGTTGTTTTCACGGGCGCAATGAACGACGCGTCATCGCTTACGCCTGATGGCCCCCTCAACTTGCTAAACGCAGTGACGCAAGTACTTTCTCCAAATGCACAAAATTGGGGTGTTACACTTACGCTCAACCGATATGTCAATGCAGCCGCACATGTTCGCAAGTTACAAACAACAAACGTGCAAACGTTTGAATCTGGCGAAAAGGGATATCTAGGATATGTCTTTGGTGGAAATGTAACAAGGTTCAACGATCGTCTAGGTAGAATTCGCATTCCACTTACAAATGATTTGCCACTTGTTCCATACTTGCGTACGTACGCTGGAGCAAACGGTATGTTTATTCGCCACGCCGTTGACCAAGGCGCAATGGGTTTAGTTGTTGATGGCTTGGGTGCTGGCAATGTAAATCCACCAGTAAACGCTGCAATCAAGTACGCACTTTCTAAAAACATTCCTGTTGTCATTACAACCCGAGTTCCCAACGGTGCCGTTGAACCAAGTTACGGTGATGTCGGTGGCGGTGAGAACTTACTTGAAGAAGGTTGCATCCTTGCACGACCTAACGAAATCGACGGACCAAAAGCACGCCTACTTTTAATGATTGCATTAGCCGAGTATGGCAACGACCACTCAAAGATAAAATCCATCTTTAACCGCTAATTAAAGGTAATAAACGTGGATGACAAAGCAAAAACAGCATGTAGCTGTTTTTTGCTAAATTTGCTTGACTTGTACTCCCGATATGTATACTATGTTATTACGCTAGATGGACATAAAATATACACAGGAGCCACAAAATGATCAAAACACTCACAAAGCACGGTAATAGTTACGCCCTCATCATCGACAAACCCATCATGGAATTGCTTCATTTCCGGTTTGACAGCAAAC
>JACNLO010000017.1 GCA_014381555.1 Planctomycetota bacterium
CTCAGGATTTAGATTTAGGGTATTGAGGATTTGCAAATGAAAATCCAGGAGCCATTGACGGCTGTGTTGGACGCATGCATTCTCTACTCAGCACCTCTTCGAGATTTGATGCTGTGGCTCGCTTTAGAAGATGTATACAACGCAAGATAGACAAATAAAAACCATGATGAATGGATTTCAAACTTACTTGCAAATAGAAAAGACTTAAGACCAGAACAACTAGAGAAAACTCGAACAAATATGAATGCACACATCAGGGATTGCTTAGTATCCGGATACGAGCACTTAATAGATGACCTTACGCTCCCAGATCAAAATGATAGCCATGTGCTTGCAGCAGCAATAAAATAAATCTTCAACCATTGTTACGTTTAATCAAAAGGATTTTCCAATTGAGTATCTACGACAATATCAAATTAAAACCCAACACCCTGACTATTTCATCGCTGAAATACTTGACACGAATCCAATTTCTGTATGTAAGGCAATTACGAGTGTACATGCAACTTTACGTAATCCGGCTATCTCTATTGCCCAACTCCTTAGGACATACGAGAAGTTGAACCTATGTGTAACCGTTCAAAAACTCACTGCGATGAAGCATTTACTTTAAAAAGTGGGCGGCCCCGGATTTACCCGAAAAAGACCGCCCACTCTTATTTGTGAAAGATTACTTCCTAGGACTACTCGTCGCCGAGGTCTTCTGCTTCTTGGCGCTCTTTTTCTGTGAAATCTAGATACTCGTCCATTTCATGTGAACGGTACCCAGCTATTTTCGCTGACATGAGTTTGGCTGCGTTGTCGTACCCACGGCGTCCACGACCTGATTTAAACGAGCGACCTCGTTCCATACCCATACCTTCGTATTCATCGAAAGAGGCATCGTCTGCTGCTAAGTACATAAATTTCCAACCGAGTTTTTCTTCACACTCTTTAATCATTTCGCGAATCTGACTACGGCGATACTCCACACTGGCATTTTCCATGCCATCGGTTGTGATTACGACCACGACATTGTCAATGGTGTCTTTTAATCGCACCTTCATATTCGTAATCGTGCGTCCAATGGCATCATTAAGCGCTGTCATACCTCGCGGCTCGTACGTTTGCGTATTTAAATCTTCAGCCTTTTGAATATCAACACCTTCGTAGTTCACCTCATACTGATTATCAAACTGAATCATTGAAATTTTCGCTTCACCTTCAACTGCTTTTTGCTCAGCAAGAAAATCATTGAAACTTCGAATAACTTGCTCGTGAATTCGCCCCATCGATCCAGATCGATCAAGAATCATTGTGATATCTGTTGATTTAATTGTTGTTTCATTTGCTTTAACCATTGCTTTCTCCTTTGCTGCTGATGTTTTTAATGTCTTGCCCGAACCCCGATGGATCTGAGGCACAAAGTTTGCTGATGACTTTTAAGGCGACCTTTTTGACGCCTGCCACCCCATTGCACTTGCGGATTTCACTAGCGAGTGTTGTAAAACCCGCTGTTTCGTATTGTGTTGCCACTAAGTTTTGTAACTTTTTATTCATCTTTGTAAATTCTCCTTTCAGTTTAAAATGGCATTTCTGGTTCTGATGGTTTGTCTGATTCTGGTTTTTCGAAAACTTGAATTGCTTCGACGAAGTTTTTGTCCAATTTCATGCACTTGATTTTTCTGAGGTCGTGGATGATTGGCCCATCCACATCTCCACCTGGCACAAGCACACCAAACACAATCCATGGCCATGAGATACCCAACACTTTGTGCGGAATGCCCTCAACTGGAGAATTTTCCTTCGCCATATGCATGACCATTGGGTCTCCGTCTGAATCACGTCCCAGCACAAATTTGGGTTTGCATTGCTGTTTCGGCTGAATAACAGCCACAAAGTCCCCTACACCAAGATCATCAGGTGCAATTCCTACCGAAACTCGATTTTTTTTCATACGCGTCCTCCTTTGACGTCTTTGGTTTACTTACTTGCCATACGACATGGCATTTCTTACATGCAGTACACGGACACATCGTCTGCCCTGACATTACGCACCAATTTTTTATTCAGATGTATTTGGTCCCGATGACCAATGTGTATTTTACTATCACCGAAATGTTTTGTCCTGTCAAGCCCTTCTGAAATTTTTTATTAATTTGCTTTTCGATGGCATGGGTGACACTATGTCGTCAGTCATCGATGAATGTCACCGCTTCCTCGCTAGGAATTCTGTTCAGTCGAATTGCTGGTGACATATAGCCGATTGTTGGAGCAAACTCAAAGGATTGTGTCTTTAAGACATCCAACCCAATGATGCCAGCAGCTGTCACGCCTTCAAGCAATGTATCCAGTGCATCTGGACTTACCGCAGGCTGAATCGCAATTCTTGTTTTATCGACAATTGCTTCCATCTCAACAAGATCTGAAGTGAATCTCTCGCCAGTTGGCATGAAATCTCCCACACTTCCAATTCTCGGCAACTCTAATGCGGTTTTCTTACTGACAAAAGTTTGCATAGCACCTGTGTCAATGATAATTTTCTGAGGTATGCCGCCGACATCCATGGTCACTGCTGGCACATTCATAATAGGATGCAAGGCACATGCATCTGCATCACATGGAACTTCATCATGAAGCGTTAACGTAGAATTCGGTATATCAAGTCGCATACCTCTGTGCAATAAATGGTTACATCCGATTAAACCATCAAGCGGTAAACCGATTCGCTCCTGAAGAATCGAAAATGGCATTGGAGGCATTTGAGTTGATAAATCAACCTGTTCGCCCTCCCATTCAAGTTTGCAGCGACCAAAAGAATGGGGTGCTCCTGAGTCTAGAAGCAGTAGCTTTCCATCGATTTCAGTAATCAAGTGGTTCTTTTCTATTCGAATATCAATTGTCCAGTCGTTCATTTTTTCAACCTCCAAGTAGTTTCTACATCCCCCATCCACAGGGGGTTCGTAAGAACTCACCCCCTGTGGATGGGGTGTATCAATACAATCCTAATCTCTTTTTTCGAACTACATGCTCTTGCATTTCACGTTCGAGATGTAATTTCATCGCAATCCAGTGAGGAAACTTTTTTGGAACATCTTTTGACGTACATTTTGGTTTTAACACTCTCAAGAGACTATCCCACCTTCTACTCCTGGTTCTGCATAGATTGTAATGTCAGGTTTTGAAAGATAACTTGTTCCAATCCCGCACTCTGTGGCACACCGTTGTTCCCACCCGATCATGATTAAAGAATCCCGAAAACGAAACAATCTCGTACATCCAACACGCGCGAGTGCAAATGAGGGCTCCCACGTGCAATATCTCGTTATTGCTTCCATCCTAAACCTCCTAGCTCATCGCCAAGCACCCAACTCTTTTGCGCCGAATAAACTCGTGCGCCGCATCTTGGAAACGATTTCCAAACACCACCTTGCCTTGGGTAGGGCAGGTTGGTGAGGGTGTGAACCCTGCTCTTGATGCACACACATAATAAACACTGTTGTAGAAGTGTCAAGTGTGTTTGTTGAGATATTAATTGTCGACTGACATGATGTCGTCAGTGGACAGGCATCACAAATGTTGAATGAATGACCCGCGTGGTCATTACTCTGCAGCTTTCATCACTTCGACAAGCAAGGCGTCCATCTTTTCGCGGACATCTACTTCTGAAATGTCAGTCTCTGCCAAGTCCCCTGCAACTTTGCGCATGACATCGTCATCGCCAGTTTCTTCAAAGTCACTTTTGATAACATCGTGCACGTAATTTTCAACAGCATCGGCTTGCATCCCTAATATTTCTGCAGCCCATAGCGCAAGTTGTTTATTTCGCTTGGCTATAAGCTTGAACCGTAGTTCTTGGTCGTGAGCATACTTAGCTTCAAATGCATTTTCTCGTTCTTCAAACATATGTTAATCCTTTTCCTTAAATTACGAATTCACAATAATCGCACCACCTGCAAATAGAACCACAAGCAAGAACCAAATAACAAAACCGACTAATGCCAAACAAACAGAAATAATTCCGCAGATTTTGCCTGCTTGTGTGTTGCCACGTCCTTCTGGGTCCATTTCGCCAGCATTCATTTTCTTCAAATCGCCATTTGCCATGACCCAAGCAATAATGCCAAGTGGCATACATACAATTAAACTCATTATTCCGAAAACCAAAATCATTGTGCCGCGATGTGGTTGCATAGTGTGAGCCTCCTAAACTCTTTTCGTATCTTACTGACAATCACCCCAGTGTTGGACGACAAGTAACAAATCATGAACATTAACTGTCCCATTTTGGTCGTGGTCAGCGGTCGTTTCACTAGAGCCATAATGACTAATGCCATGCAGGATGTCTGCTGTATTTACGATGCCATCTTGTGTTCCGTCACCAACGCAAGTCGTTGTGCCATAAGGACCGAGATTCCAATTAGTGCAAATTTGTTTTAAGTCATACAGACCAAATCGATTCGCTGGTACAGGCAAGCCTCCGTTACTTCCAGCGTACACCGTTGTTGCATCTGAGGTTGCTTGCGTTGCTGCGTAAAATTTATCTATAAAAGAATAATAATCTCCGGGGGTTCCCCAGCCAAAAAATGGAAGCAAGCCAGATTTTTCAGCACTGAACATTAAGATAATGCGATCAGGCGAACTGTCGGTCATTTCGGGCGCTCGAAAGTCAATTGAGATTTCCGTGTACGTATACGGCAAACTAAGACCAGCCGAATCTCCCGATGGACCTGACACAACTGCGCTATCTGTTGTTGGTGGGTCACTTGCTAAATATTTCCAAACACCCGAAGTAGGGATAGTTCCAGAAGTTCCATTCAGGAATAGTCGAGTGTACCCCTCCATAAATGGCATGATTGAATTTGTTCCTGTCAGTGTAATTGTTTTT
>JACNLO010000078.1:0-2458 GCA_014381555.1 Planctomycetota bacterium
TTAAGTTAAACCATAAAAAAACGCCCCTTCTGGAGAGGCGGAAATAGTTGCCCTTGGGCAGAACTATGCACGGCATTTGCCATTTACTGTGATATGAGGCAAGCGTCGTTCAGATACAATAAAAATACTGTATGATTTAGGTGAGTACTTGTCAAGGGGTCGCGGGACACCAAAGTACGAGAAGAAGTGAAGAAAGGGGAATCATTATGATTCTTGGGCTGGACATAGGAACAAATTCTGTTGGTTGGGCACTTATTGACATTGATAAGGACGGAAAACCATCTGGTATTCACGCTGCTGGTGCGCGTTGTTTTGATGCAGGGCTTGACGGTGATGTCGGTTCGGGTCGTGGCGAACCACGCAATGCAAAAAGAAGGGATGCTCGTCAAGCGCGAAGGCAGGGTTGGCGTAGAAAGCGGAGACGCAAGAAACTTATTGGTGTTCTTCAAAAACATTGCCTACTTCCCGAATCAATCGAACGAACTCCACAGGGAATTCACGACGGCATAGTCTCACTTGATACAACACTTAAAGAAACGAACATTAAAAAAGGTGACCACCGAGCTGAGCAACTGTTGCCTTACATTTTGCGTAATCGCTCCGCGAATGAAAGGGTTGAACTCTTTGAACTTGGTCGCGCGCTGTATCACCTTGCTCATCGTAGAGGATTTCTCAGCAATCGAAAAGAGAGCGACAAAGAAGACGATGAAACAGGAGCGGTCAAAGGAGGGATCAAAGATTTGCGAGAAGCAATGGAAACCGCTGGTGCAAAAACACTCGGTGGTTACTTTTGCACAATCGATCCAAGCAATGCAAGAATTCGCCAGCGATGGACTGCTAGACAAATGTACATTGACGAATTCAACATCATCATGGATGAGCAGCAAAAGCATCACGACATTACACCTGAGACTCGCAAGGAACTCTACAAAGTTATTTTTGACCAGCGTCCACTCAAGTCTGTTGCGCATCTAGTAGGCAAATGCGAACTTGAACCAAAAGAACGCAGGTGCTTAATGGCGTTGCCGATTGCACAACAATTTCGTTTGCTCGCAGCGGTTAATAATTTAATGATTGAGATTGACGAATACTCTCAACGTGCTCTCACTTGTGAAGAGCGAGACACACTCATCCAAGCACTTACCACACAAGGCGACCTTACATTCGCGAAAATTCGTGGTAAAACTGTTCTCGGATTACCACGGGGTACAAAATTCAATCTAGAACGCGGTGGCGAAAAACGATTGTGTGGCGATCGTACCACCAGTGCCATGATCAATATTTTTGGTGAACAGTGGGACGAAATGTCTGAAAAAGACAAGGATAGAGTAATCAACGATTTGCGAAGTTACGAGAAGACCGATGCGCTTCGCAAACGAGCAAAGAGTGAGTGGAAACTTGAAGGCGATGCGTTGCAAGCGTTTCTCGATGTGCGGTTAGAAGAAGGATATGGAAATATCTCTCAAAAAGCATTGTTGAAACTCGTTCCTCGCCTTGAGGAAGGGACTGCTTATTCAACAGCACGGTTAGACGAATATCCTGAATCATTCTCAGCAGATTCACCTTCTGAAAAAATTCCAACCGTTGATTCGTTTTTTCCAAACTTAAGAAACCCTGTAGTTTCTCGATCGCTTAGTGAAGTAAGGCGTGTGGTTAATACCATTTGCAAAGAATACGGGAAGCCAGATGTCGTCCGCATTGAACTTGCGCGAGACCTTAAACAAAGTCAAAAACACAGACGCGATGCGACGAAGAAAATGCGCGATCGTGAAAGTGAACGCGAAAAAGCAAAGCAAAGGATTATCGATGAAACAAACATAAGCAACCCTTCGAGAAATGACATTCTGAAGGTACTGTTAATGGATGAATGTGGCGCTATTTGTCCATACACAGGACGACCGTTTGGAATGCGAGACATTATTAGTTCCTCTCCAACAATCGATATCGAACATATTATCCCATTCAGTCGTTCACTCGATGACTCATACATCAACAAAACTTTGTGCGATGCACATTTTAATCGTAATATCAAGAAAAACAAAACGCCGTGGGAAACTTCCCACGGAACTGATGAATGGAACAAAATACTCAATAGGGTTAGCAAGTTTAAGTCTCAAGTTCGTCATCTTAAACTCCAACGTTTTGAGTTAGATGAGGTTGGCGAGGAACTAATTGAAGAGTTCGCTACAAGACAATTGAATGATACAAGGTACGCTTCTAAACTCGCTGCAAAACTTGTTGCAACGTTGTATGGCGGAACAAGTGATACAGATGGGACTCTGCGTGTGCAAACTTGTGCAGGTAGAGCAACTGCATATCTTCGAAATGGATGGGAATTGAATGGCATTCTTGACGATGGACCGAGGAAAACAAGAAATGACCACCGCCATCACGCCGTTGACGCAGTTTGCATCGCGCTTTGTGATGCAAAGTCTGTAAAGTTGATTGCAAAAGCTGC
>JACNLO010000078.1:3138-4856 GCA_014381555.1 Planctomycetota bacterium
ATTAGGTGTGGTGATTCTATTCAAATGAAAGGTGAACATGAAGGCATCTGGCTTCTCTGTGGTGTATCTGGGACAAGATTGCAATTTCGTAACAATACAGATGCTCGGTTAAAGAAAGATATTGTAACTGCTAAAGAATGGTGGATGCCATTTATTAATACACTACGAAATTCCGAGTTCCAGAGAATAACAGTCCTACCTACTGGCAATGTAAGAAATTGGAATGCATAACCGAATCATTGAATTCGCGCAGTCACCTGCATATCTTCATACCCGCGGCGAACTTTTTGTAGCCGAAAATGAAGAGAACGGGGAAATGACTGTTCCAATTGAAGAACTAGGGTGCATCATCATTGCGCATCCACAGTGCCGAATTACACAATCAGCACTTGCAAAACTTGCAACTGGAAATGTTCCCGTTATTGCATGTAACGAAAAATACATGCCCGTTGGTGTCATGATGCCACTGCACGCGCATACCACGCACACCGAACGACTTGCAGCGCAATCTTCTGCTTCGCAACCTCTCAAAAAACAATTGTGGAAACAAGTTGTACAGTGCAAAGTGCTCGCCCAATCAAGATCGCTCCATGAGTGGACTGGAAATGACAAGGGTCTATCGCACCTTGCAAGTGAAGTGCGTTCGGGAGATCCAGAAAACATTGAGGCGCAAGCTGCAAACAGATACTGGCCTACAATTTTTGGGGATCCCGATTTTCGCAGAAACCCAGACCTTGATGATCAAAACAAGTTATTGAATTATGGATATGCGATTCTTAGAGCAATCATTACAAGAGCGATTTGCGGTGTTGGGCTTCACCCAGCACTGGGCTTATTCCACCACAACAAATACAACCCCTACTGCCTTGCTGATGACTTAATGGAGCCATATCGTCCACTTATCGACAAACAAGTGGCTTCAATCATCGTCAAGGAAGGCGACACTGTTGATCTTCTTCCACATATAAAACAGCGACTCATCGCAACTGCGAGTGGGCGATATGATTTTCACGGTGAACAACGAACGATGTTTGACATTGCAGTGCAAACATCAAGGTCACTCGCAACTGCAATCATGGGCGGAGAGAAAAAACTAATCTTCGCGGAACTGTAACAATGCCTTCAAGAGTCTCGGGAGCATACAAAGCCATGTGGTTATTCGCACTATTTGATTTACCTGTCACAACTAAAGCCGCGCGTAAACGATACACAAGATTCAGAAAGTTTTTATTGAATGAAGGATTTACAATGATGCAATTTTCGGTGTACGCAAAGTATTGTGCAAGTGAGGCGAGTGCAAACACACATCGTGCTCATATTAAAAATAACTTGCCAAGTGATGGGCAAGTTCGAGTCATTGCTATTACTGACAGGCAGTTCGGTAAAATGGAAGTGTACTTTGGAAAAAAACGTGCAAAAGTCGAAGACCCCCCACTTCAAATGACATTTTGGTAACCCCATTTACGCTACAAGCCCCGTTCACAGCGGGGCTTGTATTTGTTCTATTGTATCTGAACGACGCTTCCCTACCAACCACAGCATGCGATTGCGTTTGCAGAATACGTAACTAATTGTATCTGAACGACGCTTCCCTACCAACCACAGCCTTTCCCGCAGATGCTTTCATCGCTCGTTCATTGTATCTGAACGACGCTTCCCTACCAACCACAGCCAACAATGATAGCACCTGCTTTTGGGTTGTATTGTATCTGAACGAC
>JACNLO010000071.1 GCA_014381555.1 Planctomycetota bacterium
TTTTCCTCGTTGCTTTCTTTTTGGCCATGATCATTGACCTCCTTGTTTCAACAATAATACGCGCGTTTGGACCACTAACGGACGTTCCGTTAATAGAGTTGTAACCGTATCGGGCGTACTTTGGAAGATGCATTACATATTTTTTTTTACAACATGCACATACATGTCGAGTTACAAATTGTTTTATTGCGCGCATAACGAATAAAAAGTGCGTGCAAACCACCTTGCGCAATGTTTTTTTGATTCAAACAGTAAACATTTGTTAATAATGTAAGTTCATTATTTTTTTACACTTACGCCATTTTTTTTACTTTTTTTTAAAACACAAACAAATTTGCGCAAAAGTAAACATTGTGAAACGTTTTTTGTTCTAAAAGTTTTTATTGTTGCTATTCAATTTTTTCAATGATTATAAAAAACAAAAATAATTGCAAACATTTTGCAAATAACAACTGTATCCTCCAAATTATTGTGAATGTCATAAAACACCACACATGCCAAAACGGTTTACACATCATCACAGAATCCAACCCTGGGGTAAAAACGGTTGCGCTGAATTGGGGTGTACGTGCCGGTGTTGCCACGAATAATCGTGATGGTGAAAGCGTTCTACTTGCCGAATTAGTGCAAAGGGGTGTACGTAATCTAAGCGCAAAAGAGCATAGTGACGCTCTTGATCTGCATGGGGTCAACAGGCATGTTTCGTGTGGGGTGGAATTTATTCGAATTACCTCTGTTTTACTGGGAAATCGGCTATCTGACGCTATTTCCTTGCTCGGGGCGTTCTTTCTACACCCAACCCTACCTGAATCAGATTTGCCAGCATGCAAAAGCCTCTGCCTTCAATCTATCCAATCTTTGGCTGACAATCCGTCACACATTGCGGCCGTTGAATTGAACAAAAACCATCTACCAGCTCCATTTAATCGCTCAGCATATGGAACTGTTGAAAACATAAAAGCCACAACAATCGAGCAGCTTCGCCAGATTTATGCCGACGTCTGTGTTCCAAACGAATCAATTGTCGTTATCTCTGGGGATGTTGAACACCATTGGGTTGTAAATGAAATTGAAGAGTTGGTTTCATCTTGGTCACCTGGAGAGAATACGAAAATCGAAACTTCACCCGCAACCGGAGGCACGCACTGCATTAAACAAGATACTTCTCAGGTTCACCTCTCTTTTGCGTTTAATGCCCCAGATGCAACTGATGAAAATTCTCTACTTGAAGCAGTGGCTATTTCAATATTTGGTGGAGCAACAAGCGGTCGTTTGTTCACCCAAGTACGACAACGACGTTCTTTGTGTTACAGCGTATCTGCACGATATGCACCTTCAAAACATTATTCTGCTGTAAGAATGAATGCTGGCACAACCCCAGAACGTGCAGAAGAAACTGTGCAAGTGTGTCTTGAGCAACTTTCGGAACTTAAAAATGGAATTACCAAAGAAGAGTTTGATCGTACTGTCCAAAGGATGAAATCACGTATCGTCATGCACGGTGAATCAACCGCAGCAAGAGCTATGGCATTGTGGGGAGATCAATATGCATTGGGTAGAACACGTTCGCTTGCTGAGCGCCTAAAAGAACTTGAAGGTGTGCGTTTCGAAGATGTGAACGCTTGGTTATCACAGCGTGAGTTTGGCGAAATTACCTTTGTTTATGTTGGCCCTGAAGAACTCAACATAGACAAAAACGCCTTTTGTGTATAATTGTGGGCCTCTCTCTTCTGTGGTAAGACCAGAAGCAAACCCTAGATTTTAATCAATTGGTACTTCAGCAAGGCAGGGAGGTTGTACATTTGAGCCCATCTCTGGTTTTGAGGGATTGAAGTATTCCATTACTTGTTGCCCATTCACAAGTCGCGCTGGGAATCGAGACATCGTTGCTTCTACCTCTTGGCTATAAAAACCTGTTTCAGCATCCACCGCAGAGTGCCCAAACAGACCAACTGTAACCGAACTCAGTTCCACATCGTCATTGTGATGAAAGTATGCCTTAAAACCTTTCCCACGAAGTTCGGAAGCATACTTCTCGGCTACCGCCCTTCTCTTTGCTTGTGGAAATTGCCCGCTCTCAAAATCACCCCAAACCGCAACTTCTAAAGTGTAAATTGGAACCATTTTTGGAAACTCTCGACGAACGGTCCACAAATCATAAGGATGAAGATTGTCCAGACTCCTTGACGCTTTAAACTTCATCAACATTATTTGTGTAAACAAAGGTGTGCCACGAGTGGTTGGAATACTACGCAACATTTCTATGTCTTTTTTCGCTTTTATGTCGTCATACCCTCGATAGTTTCCATATGACAACACGCTCCCGCGGCTCCTAGGTCTTAACACGAGATTATGACCAATCGATGGATATTGAGACACTAGTTGCAAGCGTGTAGCAGAGGCAGACTCTGCGTGATGATCCCCCGTGAAAGTAGCGACGACAATTGCGTATTGGTTTTCGTTTTGGGTGGATCTTTGTGTTGGTATAACTTGGGTTGTCGTTTCATCACCAAAATCCCACGTTGAAATGTCCATGATGTCGCCCTGCGAATTATTTATTGATGGCGGTTTGGTGGTGGTCTCGGTGGAACAACCAGCAAACATGCTCATAAAAAGGATGATTCGAAAGAGAAGAAAGTGGTGTGTCATAATTGTTATCGTACTTCCCAATGTTGGTGGGCAAAAAACGCCCTTTTTTACAGTGTAACGCGTGGTGATATCGGACTTTACGAAAACTTCAAAAAAAACACTAAAGTTAAAGAAAAATAGACACAATGTTCGATAAAAGTAGGGTGTGGGACGTATTGCTTGGTGGCTTCGTCTTACTAGTTTGGGGGATAGGGAAGTGTTAGGAACTTGAGGAAACAGTCGCTCTGCGACACAGAAAAGGTAAAAGAAATGTCTGAGATATCCGCTATCGGAAATACAGTTGTGGGAAGTGTGAAGTCGGCCTCGCCAGTTGCTCCAGCAAACCCTGTAGAAGTCGCTGCTCCAGCAGTTGATACAACCGGAGTAACTGTAAGTGATCGTGTTGAGTTTTCACAAGAAGCACAAATGCTCGAAAAAATTCAAGAGCTACCTGCTGTGCGCCAAGACCGAATTGATGCACTCAAAGATGCCATTGCAGCAAACACATATTTGACCGAAGAAAAACTTAATCTAGCAATCGATCGAATGATTGATGAGGTTGGATAACTGCGAACAAGCGCTTGGACGAAACAAAAAAACTTCTAACAATCGCCACAACATGTTTTGTTGTGGCTTTGTTTTGTGTTGGCTGCTCAATGAATAAACTTGGGCCAAAAGAAACAAAATATCATTTGGCCTACGCCCCAAACAGTGTTGAGATTAACCCTCTAAGTCGTTTTAGAAACTCGAGTGACCCAGATAAGGAACGGATGATTATCGTACATGTTGAGTTCATGGATGGTGACGACTTCGCTTGTAGGGGAATTGGGTTGTTGCATATCACATTAACCGATTCAGACGGTAACTCGCTCGTAACCGAAACTATTTCACTCGATAATCCCATTGTTAACCGTCAACATTTTGACTCGGTAACACGAACATACCGCGTGCACTTTAATAAGGTTCCCGAAAATCTTACGCAGGCAACGGTAAGGGCAACTTTTGCTCAAGAGGACGAAAACCCAATTCGTAGCAAATCGTACACAATTCAAAGCAATGAATAATCAGCACGCTGATGGGTGCCAAATGGTTTTATGTTCAACAAATGGTTCAACCTCCCAAGGAGACGCCATTGCAGAGTTGTCATACCACGTTTCTTCATCAACAGAAACAAAATGCAACCGCTTCATGCTCTCAGAACCACCCTCTTCCAATATGACCCTATCTTTTTTCGACAAATCTGAAGCATAAACCGCTGCGACCTGACGGTGTGTCGCTACGTGTTCAATAATGTCTTTCTGGTATCCAGTAAGTATGTTGATGACGCCGGCTGGAACATCTGATGTTTGACATACCTCTCCTAGAATTGCAGTTGGAATTGGGTGGCTATCCGAACCAATCGCTACAACAGTGTTGCCAGAACAAAGTGGAGCCGCGATGCATGTAACAAGACCCAGCAGTGGTGGTGTTTTTGGTGAAAGTGCTACAACAACACCTTGGGGTTGTGGAACCGTAAAATTGTAGTAATCACCGGCAACAGCATTTGCGCATCCTATGATTTGTTGGTGTTTATCTGTCCAACCAGCAAATCTAACAAGACGGTCAACAGAGGCGTCTACTTCCTTTCTCGCAGCCGAAACTGTCACATTGCTAGTCACCATAATTGCTGCAACAAACTCCTCACGTCGTCCCTCAAGCATTTCTGCCATTCGATACATGATTTGTCCGCGAAGATACCCAGTAACTCCAGACCAAGCCCCAAACGCTTTGTTTGCCGACTCCACCGCTTCACGAAAATCCTTTCTTGATCCGTGGCATATATGAGCTACTGTTTCACCCTTCTGGTTTTCAATTGCAAGAGAGCGCCCAGACTCTGTCCTTGGGAACTTTCCGCCAATATATAATTTATATGTTTTTGGAACCGTAAGACGTGACATTTACTTCATCCTCCCTGATGTATTCTGTAATCGAATGTATGGGCGAAGCCCCTGCATACCACCCTCTCTTCCAAACCCTGATTCTTTAAAACCACCGAAGGGTGATGCGGCGTCAAATTTGTTATATGTATTACACCAGACTACGCCCGCATCAATTTGTTTTGCCATTTCAAATATCTTTGATCCCTTATCTGTCCAAATCCCTGCTGCTAAACCATAAGGAGAATTGTTTGCACGAGTTAGAGCTTCTTGTGGTGTTCTAAAGGTCATAACACTTAAAACAGGCCCAAAAATTTCTTCGCGGGCAATTGTGTGGCTCGGCTGAACCTCTGTAAAGAAGCATGGGTTACACCAATATCCTTTTGAAGGCAACCTGTCTTGGTGTACCTCATGAAATTCTGCGCCCTCGTCTACACCAGTTCGAATATATTGTTGAACGGTTTTAAGTTGCGCCTTTGAGTTGATTGCACCAAGGTCGGTGTTTTTATCAAGTGGGTCTCCAACACGAAGTGATTGCAATCGGTGCTTTAATTTTTGAATAACCTCTGAAACAATTGACTCTTCAACAAACAGTCGAGAACCAGCACAGCACACGTGCCCTTGGTTAAAATAAATTCCTGAAATAATTCCCTCAACCGCTTGGTCTATCGCCGCATCGGCAAAAATAATATTCGCACTTTTTCCACCAAGTTCTAAGGTGAGTTTTTTCCCAGAGCCCGCCGTACTTCTCATGAGTAGCTTTCCAACTTCTGTAGATCCAGTAAAAGCAACCTTGTTTACCGTTTTGTGTTCTGCAAGAATTTTACCTGTATCTCCTGCGCCGGTCACAATATTTACAACACCCTCAGGCAATCCTACCTCTTGAATAATTTCTGCAAGCCGAAGCGCAGTAAGCGATGTTGTTTCAGCTGGTTTTAGAATGCATGTGTTACCACAAGCGAGGGCAGGGGCAAGTTTCCATGCCGCCATAAGCAGTGGGAAATTCCATGGAATAATTTGCGCACACACACCAACGGGTGAAATCGACCGGCCAGGAAACGCGTATTCAAGTTTGTCTGCCCATCCTGCGTAGTAGAAAAAGTGTTGAGCTGCGAGTGGAATGTCCACATCTCTTGATTCTTTAATTGGTTTTCCGCCGTCCATTGTTTCAAGAATTGCGAGCTCTCTTGCTCGCTCTTGTATACGGCGTGCGATTCGGTATAGATATTTTGCCCTCACAGAACCGCACATTTTTGACCATTTGGGGAGAGCTTTTTTAGCAGCCAAAACCGCATTGTTCACATCTGCCTTGCCAGCACATGCAATGTCTGCAAGTTTTTGTTCGTTTGATGGGTTGATTGTTGAAAACCAAGAGCGTGACTTTGGTGAGACAAACGCTCCGTTTATAAACAGTTTGTTTTTTGGTTCAATGTGAACCTTTATTTGCTCTGGGGCTGGGCTGTATTCCCACCCAACTGGGTCGTGTTGTTCTTGTGTTGTCATTACGCCTCGCTAAAATCGTACGTTGCAGCGTACCGACCTGTGTGTTGTCGTACCAATTGCCGTAAAACATCGTTTGTTAAACTTGAAGCACCAAAACGAAACAATGACTTGGTTAACCAGTCGTTGCCCAACGTTTCTTTCACCATTACAAGGTAATGTAGGGCTTGTTTTGCCGTTTTAATTCCTCCGGCTGGCTTCATGCCTATTCTAATTCCTGTTTCTTCATAATAATCTCGGATTACTTCAAGCATCACTAGAGTCACTGGCATTGTTGCAGCTGGGCTTATCTTTCCTGTTGATGTCTTGATAAACACTTCGCCATCTTTGATTGGTCCAGCGTTTGCAGCAGCGCGAATAGAAAGTTCAGAAGCAATTCGGATGTTTTCAAGAGTTTCTAGCTCTCCAGTTTCCAAAATGATTTTTAGGTGCGCGGTTCCGCACACTCCTCGCACACGCGATATTTCGTCTGAAACTTCGCCAAAATCTCCAGACAAAAAAGCACCCCTGTTAATAACCATGTCTATTTCATCAGCACCTGCACGAACCGCCTCTTCAACATCATTCAAACGAACATCAATGGGGTACTGACCACTTGGAAACCCTGTTGCAACAGATGCAACAGCAACCGATGAACCCTGCAACGAGTGTTTTGCGACCCGAACAAGACTCGGATACACACAAACAGCCGCAACTGAAGGAAGGGGCGGATCAATAGTGCCCTCCCATGGGTTAATAGCTTTTGCACAGAGAGAACGAACTTTTTCTGGAGAGTCTTTTCCCTCAAGTGTCGTTAAATCAATCATGGATAGGGCCAAGCGAAGCCCTTGCTGCTTGGATTCTGTCTTTATGGAACGGCGTGCGAATGAGTCGGCACGCTGCTGAACCATTACGGTATCAACAGGTATACGCATTGAAGTAGTGTACAGACTGTTGTTAGTTTCTGACTGTCGAAAATAGGTTTGGCAGGGACCAAGCGGCAACAGGTTCTATTTTCGTCACTTGTTTTGGGTCTGGTAAAAAATAAATCATCAGCACCTGGTTCTGGTCATCGATGACATACAGCAAGTCTGTCCCGCGGCCATCTGGGGTCGTCACCATCGTAAAGCCGTTGCCAGATGCAGTTGAGTCAGCGTTTGCTGTTGGGGTGTGCTTACTTGCCGCAAAGAGAATACACGCCATAAGTAAAAATGCGCTCGCCCACAATGAGTTGTTTGCGCTGGTATTCACTGTTTATCTCCCACCCACACTTTGGGCATCCATCGAAATGTTTCGGTATCCCAGAGGCACAATCTTCTTTTTGTTTCGGTTCCACGCTACTGCGACTAACTCATGGCTTGAAGTGTCCATGATATAAACCGCCCCAGTAGTTAATCCATTTGCCTGGCTTGGTACTGCAAGATAACTTGGAGAAACCGAAATCTGCGCATTGCCATTTGGAACAAAAACAAGGAATCCAAGGATTGTAATAAGCAACACATTGAGTGCAATAACACCGCTTAGAGAAGTGTTTTTTAGTAAAAACATGTGTGTATTAATCCTGATGACCGCGTTTTGATGACATGAGACTTATCGCAATAACAATCCCAAAAAACAAAAACATTAAGATAAACCCAATCCATGAAGAGGGGAGTTTTCTTAGGTTCGGTTCTGGGGGAGTTGTAGTTGTAGCCAATGCGAATGAAGACACCACAGGAGAACATAGGCAAGCAAACAAAATGGTACGTATTTTTTGCATAGTCAAAGGATAGCGTACTTCTGTCATTCGTGTAATCCACGTAGTTTTGATCCACTTGGAGCGCCAAGAGCTTTGTAAATTTCTTCTGTAGCAGAGGATTGGTTCATCGTAAAAAAATGAATCCCTCTAACTCCATGGTCTAGTAGTTGGGCGCATTGCTGAGCAGCCCAGTTCACACCAACCCTGCGAACAGATTCTGGATCATCTTGAAACCGATACAGTCTTTGTTGTAACGGAGCTGGGAAGTTTGCTCCACCTGCGAGTTCAGCCATTCTTCGCATTCCTGCAATCGTTGTTATTGGCATAATCCCGGCGATTATTGGTGTATCAATTCCAACAAGTTCACATTGTTGGCACCAATCAAAAAAGGCGTTGTTATCAAAAAACAATTGAGTACACATCCAATCAACGCCTCGATCCACCTTCGATTTTAGGTGATCGAGTTGAACCAATCGGTTTGGTGTTTCTGGATGACCCTCGGGAAACCCCGCGATTCCAACCCCAAACGACGCACCCTCAAACCCATGAATTGCATCAATCAAATCCGCAGCGTAAGAATAGTCCCCATCACTGCACCCGTGCGTTGGAATATCGCCACGAAGAGCAAGGAGATTATCGATACCGGCATCTGCATATTCTTGAAGAATCGAATGTATTTCATCTTTCTTGTGACCGACGCATGTCAAGTGTGGAATTGGGTCTAGTTCAGTATTTGAAGCGATTTGGCACACCAAATCCCGAGTTTTGGTACGAGTCGTACCGCCAGCACCGTATGTAACAGAAACGTATGATGGTTCAAGTTCCTCAAATTCACTAAGCCGATTTGTAAGTGCATTCCACCCCTTTTCTGTATTTGGCGGGAAAAACTCAAAACTGAAGATAGTTTTGTCGCGTTTTAGAATATCCCTAACATGCATAAACGTAGGATAGTGCACTGAATAGCCCTTTTGTGCAATCTGTGGGGAGAGATTTTCCTTATACTTCTGTGTAATGGACGAACGACTCCGTATACCAAAACCAACTGCTAGAAGATTGAGTCTTTATTTGCGAGAACTTGAAGTACTCCACGAAGCAAAGTTAAAGTCGATTAACTCTACTCAACTAGGAAAAACTCTGGGCTTTACGGGTGCACAGGTGCGAAAAGACTTCGCCACTTTCGGTACTTTTGGAAGACCGGGGGTTGGGTACTCTGTTTCTCACCTTTGTGAACAGATTCGACAAATCATGGGAACAGACCAAACATGGGATGTTGCCGTTGTTGGTGCTGGAAAAATTGGTCAAGCCATATCGGCGTACCCCAAATTTATTGACCGCGGCTTTAAAGTAGTAGCCGTGTTTGATAATAATCCAGAAATAATCGGAACCACCATCGCGAATCATAAAGTTCGACCTGTTGCTGACATGACCAGAATCATTCCCTTGAGAAATATTCAACTCGCCATTCTTTCTGTTCCGGTTACTGTGGCGCAAGACGTAGCCGACAGACTTGTTGCATCGGGAATTACGGGTATTTTAAACTTCGCACCTATTCGACTTCGAGTTCCAGATGGTGTTGGTGTTTCAAGTGTAGATTTTTCTCGTTCACTTGAACAACTCGCTCTAGAAACTTCTATAGATTTTTGCTGATTGGGCTTTCCTCAATCGGTGGCCCAGTTTTGTCTTCTACAGCAACGCTCGCTGTGCAGACACCATTCGCCTCACCAAACAGTGCTGATCCAACACGAACTATATTTGCGCCACACTCTATTGCAATTTCAAAGTCGTTTGACATTCCCATTGACAGAACATTAAACATCTCACCACAGTGTTTGCTTAAGCGCATCTCCGAAAACAATTCGCTACATCGCATAAAAACCTCCCGAGAATCTTCGGGATCTTCACTTGCCGGAGCCATACACATCATGCCTCGGGCCACCACGTTTGGCATTGTTGAAATTTGTTCCAACAAATATTCAACTGCCGCAGGAGCTATTCCACTCTTTTGACGCTCGCGCGAGATGTTTGTTTGAAGCAACACCTCAATCACCACACCTTTTTTTCCTGCAACTTCCTGGATTTCTTCAGCCAATCGTAAAGTATCAACAGAGTGAATCATTCGAGTAATAGGAATCACTCTCCTACATTTGTTTCGTTGAAGATGACCAATAAAGTGCCAGCGGATTGGCTTGGCAAGATCGGGTTTTCCCAATTCCCTTCGACGGTCAACATATTCTTCTATCTGAGCTGATATCTGGGTAAAGTGCTGGAGACGGCTTTCACCAAAATCGGTGTGACCCATGTCAACAAGTTGGCGAACATCATCGACTGATGCATATTTAGTTACTGCAACAAGATGAATCTCGCTACTTTCGCGCCCGGACCGAGCAGCGGCGTCACGTATTCGTTCTTGTACTTTGTTATATCGGTCCTTAATCGTAGTCACGTAGTATCCCCTCCTTGGGATTCGTAGACAGCATACCCGCTAATTAGCAATCGCACAGACGCCCAATGCTTCTGCCATTGCTACACCAATGCTAGCAGGACTTTCTGAAACGTGTATTCCACACTTCTTCAACACTTCTATTTTCGCCTGAGCAGTATCGTTTTCGCCTCCAATAATCGCACCCGCGTGCCCCATTCGTTTTCCTTTTGGTGCGGTTATACCAGCAATAAATGAAACGACTGGCTTTGAAACGTTTTTTTGAATCCAGCGACCAGCATCAGTTTCGTCATTCCCGCCAATTTCGCCAATTATCACAACGCCATCTGTTTCTGGATCTTCTTCAAATCGAGCAAGAAGGTCAATAAAGTTTGCGCCTTTAATTGGGTCCCCGCCAATTCCAATACATGTCGTTTGTCCCAATCCTAGTGAACTTGTTTGCCAAACAGCTTCATAGGTTAGCGTTCCGCTGCGACTAATAATGCCAACGCTTTTGCCACTTGTTGCGTCACATGGTGCAGTGTGAATGTAGCCGGGCATAATCCCTATTTTGCATCCATCCTCAAAAACAGATGCCGCTCCCTGACCAGAAACCTTTCTGCCGGGAGTAATAATTCCTGGGCAGTTTGGTCCAATTAGAACCGTTTTTGGATATTTGGACAAAGTGGCTTTCACTCGCATCATGTCTGCAACAGGAATACCCTCGGTTATTGCACAGATGAGTTCCACGCCTGCATCGGCGGCTTCGAGAATTGAATCAGCAGCAAACGGTGGTGGAACAAAAATCATTGAAGCGGTCGCGCCCGTTTCTTGGATAGCTTGGGCAACAGTATTAAAAATTGGAAGACCGTTTTTGTCGGTTTGTCCGCCTTTTTTTGGTGTCACCCCACCAACCATCTTGGTACCGTAATCTATGCATCCTTTTGTGTGAAAAGCACCGGCTGAACCGGTAATGCCTTGACAGATGACTTTTGTTGCTCCATTGACTAGAATCGACATGGTTTACTCCATTTAAGACCATACAGGATACCGCCAACTGCTCAAGGTGACTACACTCTCACATATGTCTTCTCACACAAAAAAACCTTTGACCTACGCCCAAACTGGCGTTGACATTAAGGCTGGCGACAAACTTGTTGGTCTTATCCAAACCATGATGAAGCGGACCCATGGACCACGGGTTCTTGGCGAGCATGGGGGGTTCGCAGGGCTGTTCCGGCTCGATTTCAACGAAAAATTATTTCAACGAAATTTTAAGGATCCAGTCCTTGTCGCTTGTACCGATGGTGTGGGAACCAAAGTAAAACTAGCCTGCGAACTTGAAATATACGACACTGTTGGTATCGATTGTGTTGCAATGAACGTGAACGATATGATTGTTCAGGGCGCTGAGCCACTTATTTTCTTAGATTATCTTGGTCTTCATACACAAGACCCCGAAACGACTGCAGCAATTGTTTCTGGTGTAGCCAAGGGATGTGAAATTTCTAATTGCGCACTCATTGGGGGAGAATGTGCTGAGATGCCAGACATTTATAAAGAGGGCGACTTTGATATTGCGGGTTTTTCGGTTGGTGTGGTTGAACTTGATCGGGCTGTTGACCCAAGCAGGGTTGAGGCTGGCGATGTCATAATCGGGTTGCCTTCAAGTGGTGTTCATTCCAACGGATTCACCCTTGCAAGAGCTGCTGTGGAGGGGTTAAATTTAAATGAGGTTTACCCAGAACTTGACGAAACTCAAACTCTGGGAGAGGTGTTGCTAGAGCCCACACGCATTTATGTAAACCCAATTATGAAACTTTTGTCGAAATACACTGTTAAAAAGGTTGTTTCTGGAATGGCACACATTACTGGTGGTGGAATCGCTGGGAACTTGTGCCGATCAATTACCAATGATGTTGATGCAACAATTCATCTTGATCGATGGGAAATCCCAAAAGTGTTTACGTTCTTGCAGCAACACGGAAACATTGAAACAGAAGAAATGTTTAATGTCTTTAATATGGGAATTGGGTATGTTCTCGTTGTCCGACCTTCGTTCGCAGATTCCATCACTGTACACCTTCAACACCTTGGAGAATCGCCAGTTATTCTCGGAGAAATTACGGAGGGTTCTGGGAAAGTGCATCTTGTACCCAACCTAGCATCATGATGTTCCCACTCCTTCTATCAATCTGTTTGTCATCGCAGGGTGTTTCTGAGCCCGCAATGGTGCGTGGTGGCGTTTGGTTGCCACGACTTGGCGGAACGATTACTGATGGAGGTGGTGCCATTGATTTTGAAGCAAACATTGACCTGCACAACAAGGAAAGCGTTCCGCTTATTGAATTCACCGTGGAGCCTATCCAAGACATTGTGATGTCCCTCTCCTTTTTTGATTTTGAGGCCTCGGGCAGTGGAACATACAGCGGAAACGACACATACGGCGGGATGGTTATGGCAAATGGCAATGAGTGGTCAGGTTCAACCGCAATTCAAAGTGTTGGGTTTGAAGCAGCGTGGGAAGTATGGAAACCATATCACACAGGTGATTCGACGACACTCTCGTTCGCACCGGTGGTTGGGTTTCGGTGGTTCGGTGTAAAAACCATACTCACAAACAATACGGCTAGTCAAGAAGTGCAACACCAAAACAGTTGGATTGCACTGCAAGGCGGTCTTGAAATGGAGTTTTCTTGGGACATGAGTGACACCGCTTCATTTGTTGATTCCTTGGGAATCAATGCACAGTTGTTGGCGGGTTCCATGCTTGGTCACGATGGTGGTTCAATGTGGACTATTCAAGCGGGAATTTCACTATATTTCTCTCAATCCAGTTCTGCATTTTTTGGATACCGACTTCAAGAACTCTACGCAGAGGATGGAAATTACATATTTGATGCGGGTTTACAGGGGTTATTTGTTGGTGGTGAATTGCGTTTTTAGTGAACGAGTACTCACTAGTTGCCGTATCTAACTATTCATGCCAATACCAAAACGACCAACCGGAAAATTTCGCCGAGCAAAAGCCAGACACCTTTTATTCACTTCCGGACCCAACAAACTGAGCAGGGGGCGGCTCTACAAAAAACATTTGGACCAGTCCATTGCACTAAACAGTGTCGAAATTGTGTCCCCGCTGTGGCCAAAAGCTTTCGATGGGCTTAGGATTGGTCACGTAAGCGATTTTCATCTTGGTGATTTAATGCCACTAGAGCGTGCCAATCACGCAATACAACTTCTTGCAAACCAAGAACCAGACATTGTTGTGTGTACAGGTGATGTGGTCGACCTGCATGTTGATAAAGCCCTACCACTGCTTGAATCTTTGGTCTCGATTAACGCTCCGCTTGGAACGATGCTTGTGCTTGGTAATCATGACGAACTAGATTGTGCAACAACCATTGGGTCAATGGCTATTAATGCTGGGATAACTTTGCTGCGTGATGCGTCCTGTTGTGTTCGGGTGAATGGTGAGCCATTTAACATAAGTGGTATTGATTGGGCGAAATCTTCAAAACGATGTAATCAAAAAGTTGAACGAGTTTGTGATTCTGAAACACACCTTTTGTTGTCTCACAACCCAAAGGCCTTTAAACAAGCGTCGCGTATGAATATACCGTTGACTTTATCTGGTCACACGCACGGTGGACAGATGGCCCTGCGAAACAAAAAGGGCGCAAACCTCGCGCTTTCACACAGGTTTTCTGCGGGAACCTACGAACGTGGTGATAGTAGGCTGTTTGTGACGGTGGGGGTTGGTGCATGGTTTCCGCTTCGGGTCAACTGCCCAGCAGAGGTTGCGATTCTTACTGTTGGAAGCACTTAATGATTTTTCGAACTGCTTCGCCTCGGTGTGATTTACTGTTCTTTTCTTCTGAAGTCATCTGAGCACTTGACTTGTTAACACCTGATACAAACAAAAGGGGGTCATACCCAAAACCGTTTGTTCCCACTGGCTCAGAGCCAATGATTCCTTCAAAGGTTCCTTTGGATTCACCAACAATTGTTCCATCTGGGTCTGCGACACAAATTGCACAGACAAAACGGGCTGACCTTCTATCACGGGGAACCGTTTGGAGTCGTTCGAGTAACAGGGCATTGTTTGCCGCATCGCGTTCCAAACGAGTGTTCCCCACACCAGCAAATCGCGCTGAGCGTACTCCGGGTTCACCGTTAAGAGCATCAACAACAAGTCCTGAATCATCCGCCATACATCGTTTGCCTGTTGCTTGAGCATATCCAATCGCTTTTAGGCGAGCATTTCCCTCAAACGTGTCTGCGTTTTCAACAGGTTCTTCAAACGTGTTGCTTAATGAATCTAACCCAACCACTTCTATTCCTAATGGACCCAAAATCTCTCTCGCTTCATCGAGTTTATGTTGGTTTGATGTTGCAAAAAGCAGGTTCATGAGGTTCCGTGCCAGCACGCTGGAACCTCGCCGTGTGTTGCTGTAATTGTGCTACGAATTCCACCTCGACCACGCCACATAGTTATGATTTGCATCCAGTTTGGTGATAAACATGTAACAAGGTCGTCTCTGATTTGATTTGTAACCGCTTCGTAATAAATACCCTCGTTGCGAAATGATTGGTAATACAGTTTCAGGCTTTTTAGCTCAACACAACGAGAATTAGGTTCGTACCTCAACAGAATTGTTCCAAAATCAGGATGCCCAGTCATTGGGCAAACCGAGGTAAACTCTTCATTTGTGTGCTCAATTAAGAATGGGGTTGTTGATGGTGTGTCAAATGTTTCTAGTAGTGACTCGTCGGGCATTTGGATATGGTAACTGCTAAGTAGTGTGGCAGTAGTTAGAGACCATATCGAAGTACTAACGTAATGACCTTTGGTTGGTCTGGCTCAATTGCTAAGGACCTACGAAATGAGGCTCGAGCATCTTGAAAATCAATGTCGTGAACTCGTCCACCAAGTAGCCAGTTGTTTAATTTGTTAACGCCTATTCCGTTGAGCGATCGCCAATTATTCGGGTCGTAATCAACTGCTGTCTTATACGCTTCGATTGAAGCGGCATAATCTCCTAGACGAAACTCTGCCCAACCAAGTTGTTCGTAGAGTTTGGCTGTTGGATCTAAAAGAACGAGTTGGGATATTGTGTTCACAATTTCTTGATATCGTTTTTCTTTTGTTAACAGAAAGATGATATTTCGCATCAACTCTGGAGATGGTTCATCCATCGCTTCAGAAGCTGCGATGTATGCTTCTAGGGCATCATGGGAGCGACCCAAGAGTTGATAAGTAGCCGCAAGAGTAATTTGGGCCGGGGCAAGCTTTCCATCAAGTTCAGTTGCTCTCTCTGCAAAAACCAGCGCGCTTTGGGGTCGGCCCATTTGAAGATATGTTGTTGCAATATTCAAGTTTGCGCCCATATCTTCTGGGTTTATCGTGAGTGCTCGATGGTATGCACGAACTGCATCGACAAATCTTTTCGTCATTTGAAGTGAAACTCCATGCCCATATTGAGCATCAAAATTTCGTGGTTCAAGTTTTACAGCACGAGCAAAGGCTGGTTCAGCACGCTCCCAATTTTTTTTGATTAGATAAATGTCACCAATCCCAACAAACGCATCGGTAGCTACGGGATTTTGATTTAAAACTTCCCTAAATATTTTGATGGCTTCGTCGTAGTCTCCCTGTTCCTTGGCCAACTCTGCTGCGTTAATGGTGACCTGCTGAACATCAGTAATTGTGACAGGGTTAACAACAACTACTGGCTCTGGGGTTGTTGGCTCTAGGGCATGGCAGCCTACACAGAACAAAAAACAACAAAACAGGATGGAACGATAGTGGGGCATACGTGCTTAGGATACTTTCAAATGGGTCTATCGGTGTTTATTTGCCAATTTCGCCATTCGGCGCAACTTGGCAATGTTCACCACATCCATTGGTTTTCCAGTGTTGTTCTCCTCTTTCGACGTCTCTAAGATTTTTGGTACGTCAATCCATCGGGCATGTTCGATAATCGCTCGGAAACAACTCAAACCACATGTTCCTTGCCCAATATGCGCGTGTCGGTCGAGTCTTGAACCTATTTCACCTGTTGAGTCGTTGAAGTGAAAGACGCGGATATGCTCTAGCCCCACACTCTCTCTGAGTAACTCAAGAACCGCATCCGCCTTTTTTTCACTAGACATGTCGTATCCAGCTGCGGTGACGTGACATGTATCAAAACAAAAACCGACCCGTTCGGGCTCCTTTACGTTCTGTCGAATCCATGCAAGGTGTTGAAAATCATAGCCAAGATTCGTGCCCGACCCTACAGTGGTTTCTAAACACGTCACCGTTTTGTACCCAGGTAATTCAATATGTAATGTATCGATTGCCTTTGCGATGCGTTTCAACCCAGCGAATTCTTCCTTAGATGGAGTCTTGCCAAGTTGATTGGGTTCTCCTCTTTTTCGTGGTGTTCCAAGTCTAGCTCCGGGATGCGAAACTAGATATGGAATTTCTAACACCTCACATCGCTCAATTTCTTCGCGTTGTAGAGCGATTGATTTGTTCCACGTTGCTTTCTCGGGTGACGCCATATTGATGAGGTAACTGTTGTGGCTCACAATTCGATTTGTTCCACGCCATCCAAGTAACTCAAGTTTATCAATCCACGCAGAAACATCTTCATCTTGCAGGGGCTTTGTTTTCCACTGGCGCTGGTTTTTTGTGAACACCTGCACGCAATCCATCTTTTGTTCTTTAGCAACATCAAGTGCGTGGAACATTCCTCCAGCAATTGAAAGATGGGAACCAAACATAAGCGCTAAGCGCTGAGGTGCCTGTCAAGTTCAAAGATCGCCGCTGGATTATCTCCAGCCATTTTTATTTTGGCAAGATTGTCTCGTGCGTTCACTTCTTCTTCAACTTGCTCAGTGATGAACCATTGGAACGCCACTTCGATGTGCCAAATGGATGCTTCCCGAGCCATCGAAAAAATGTTGTTAATTTCACTTGTCACTTTTTGTTCGTGTGCAAGGGCTGCTTCAAAAATTGCTTGTGGACTTTCAAACTCGGTCACTGGATTCGGTGGACTTTTCAACGTTATTGGTAGATCCCACTCGTTCATAAAACTAACAATTTTCATTGCGTGTTCGTGTTCTTCAAACGCTTGTTTCCTGAACCAGTTCGCCATTCCGTGTAAGTTTTCACGTTCTAGCCAAAATGACATCGATAGGTATTGCATTTCTGCGCCGAGTTCGTGTGTAATTTGGTCGTTAACTGCCGCGTATAGATCTTCGTTTGCCATTATTTGTTCTCCTAGCTGTTTGCGTGGACACCCAATAGTAGAGCTGCGCCGTTGGCGATATCTGTGTAATGCAAACCGCACATTTTTAAAATTGATTCAGGGTTTCGACAGGATTTTGGAATTCGACGAACGTGAAGTTGTTCTACCGTGAAGGCGTCTCCAGAAGCAGCGCAAGCGTCAGAAACTGCGGAGCCAAGCGAACCGCCATAGTTGTCTTCAACAACAAAAACGTTCCCGTTGTTTTCATTCGCTAAATCAAGGAGCCGATCTTCATCAAACGGAAGGCTGTAGAGGTCAAGCAGGGAGGCGTCGATACCAAGTCGGTCAAGTTCATCTATCGCCTTATTGCATTCATGAATCATGTAGCCAGCGGAAACAATTAAAACGTCTCGTCCTTCGGTAAGCACTTCCATACCGCCAAGTTCAAACGTTGTTGATTCGTCGTAGATCATCTCAACATCAGGTCTAAACGTGCGGAGATACGAACATCCGGTGTGTTCGGCCATAGCAAGTGTCAAGCCATACGCTGCCCATGCATCTGCCGGCTGTAACACATAACACCCAGGATTTCCGTGGTGGTCCGTCATTGTTCCAAAACTTCTAAACCAAGCAATATCTGGCAATGACATTTGGCTTGGACCATCTGCGGCAAGTGAAATACCGCTGTGAGAGCCAACAATTTTGATGTTTGCGCCAGAGTTGATTGCCATTTCGATTTGGTCATACCCACGTGTTATAAACTTTGAAAACGTAGAGCAAAACGGAATTTTTCCTGCAGCACTTAAGCCCACTCCAACTGAGTACATGTTTTGCTCAGCAATTTTGCATTCTACAAAACGGTCTTCAAGTTCTGCATCGTTCCCAAAAACATTACTAAATGTTGAGTTGCTTACATCTGCATCAACAGCCCATACGTTCTTGTTTCCGTGCCCAAGTGCTCGAAGCGCAACGCCATATGCTCGTCGCGTTGCCATTTTTCCTGATTGCAACAAGGTTGACATGTCCCATTTTTCCATCGCTTCTTTGAACGACATGATTTCGTTTGAAGATGGAGTGGTTTGTTGAGTTGATTCTGGTGGTGATGGTATTGCAATCGAAGCAGTTGCGAGGGAAGAGGTAAGTTGTATTCCGGTTTGACGAAGTTCTGCAATAACATCTTGAACCTGTTGTTTTGATGCTGGTTTGCCGTGCCAACTACCGCCCTGCATTGATGGGGCTCCCCAACCCTTGATTGTCTTTGCAACCACGGCCATTGGTTTGGTTCTTCCTTGAATGTTGAATTGATCGAATGCCGCTTTTATTGCGTTTGGATCGTGCCCATCAATTGTTTCAGCGTCAAAACCAAACGCTTCAAGTTTAGCAGTGAGTCGTTCTGGTGATTGTTGCTTGCTTACTGCGCCAGCCTGGCCGTAGGAGTTGCAATTAAAAATGGGAAGCACATTTGTTAGGTTGTGGTCCATAATAAAGTCGAGGGCTTCTGTAATTTGGCCTTCTCTAGCTTCACCATCACCAATAATGCAATATGTTTTTCTTCCGGTTTTATCTGCTGTTGCGGCAAGACCAAGACCAGCAGCTACTGAAAGACCTTGACCGAGAGAGCCTGTTGCGGCATCAAAAAAGGATATTCCTTCTTTAGGGTTTGGGTGACCATCTAGTGGAGAGTCTGCTTCTCGAAGTGTTTTGAGGTGGTCGGGATTCAGTTTGACTGGTTCACCATTCCAGTGCACCGTTGCTCCGATGTCAGCCATCGCTGCATAAACAGCTGGTACCGCGTGTCCCTCTGAAAGTACAAGGCGATCGGCGGTTTTGCATTCGGGATTATCAGGTAACCAACGCATCGTGCGATACATCAAGACTGCGACAAGATGACCAATACTCATTGCGGATGTGGGGTGCCCACTGCCGGATTCGGCACACATTTCAAGTGATAGTGTGTCAAGAACAATGGCTCTGGCGTGAATAGCGTTTTCAAAAGACATCAATGGATCCTTCCATTTTGGTGTTGGTCTGTGTGTGATTTTGTGTGAAAACTGGCGTTTTCGTTGCAGTGATTGAAAGCGTGCAGTATTGCATGTTAGGACGATGTGAGCAATGTAAAAACACTGGAAAAACCTCAGGAACGAGAGATTCTCTCAATCACTTGGTACACTCAGCAATATGCCTTTGTTGGCATTGGTATAATTCGCCCAAGAGAGTAAAAAGAGACCAAGAACCATGGCAGTCAAACAAGCAACAAATATTAAAGCAATATGTAATCGAGATGCCCTTGTAGAGGCAATGTCCTTAGTAACAGGGGTCGTCGCGGGTCGCACCCCAACCCCGTCACTCCAGTGTGTAAAAATTTCTGGGCAGGACGGCCTCCTAACGCTCACTGCTACTGATGGAGAGGTTTCACTTGTTCTCTCGATTGATCAGGTAGATCTTGAAGAGTGTGGCGAAGTTCTAGTTCCAGCCGACAAGTTTTCACAGATTGCTAGATCTTGTGATGATTCCACCCTCACAATTGTTGGGGATGATGACAAACTCAATGTTCGTTCTTCAGATTCAAGATTTAAGGTTTTTGGCTTCCCAATTTCAGAAGCCCCACAAGTTAGAACATTTGATGATGTTGAACCAGATTTTTCCATAGATGGATCTTCATTCAGGGGTCTTATGGAACGAACGGTATTCGCTGCAGCGACTGATCACAGTAGGTATGCAATCAATGGTGTCCATATAGATTTACGAGACTCAACAATTCGACTCGTTGCAACAAATGGGCATCGCCTCGCCCTTTCAACTGGTCCCTGCGACAGCAATTGTGAAAAAGTAGATTGCATTGTTCCAACCAAGGCCATGACTTTACTTAAGCGATTGCTGAACGATGGCAACGGAATCGTTTCGGTGAAAATTAACGATGGTCAAATTATTTTCCACATTGATAATGAGTGTGGCTGCACTTCAACACTCACAAGTAATTTGGTTGAGGGTACATTCCCTCCATTTGAAGATGTTATTCCAAAAGATCTTGATCGCAAAGCTGTCATCAACAAAGAGGCATTGCACCGAGCTGTTCGTCGCGCACACTTAATGACGAACGAAGAGTCTCGTGGGGTACGGTTAATTTTTGACAATGAAACTTTGCAAATTACCAGCCGCGCTCCCGAAACTGGCGAGGCAGAGGTTGAGGTCGCGATTGAATCTTTTACCGGAGACAAACTCGAAATTGCGTTTAATCCCGTATACCTAATGGATGCATTAAAGGTTATTAATGCTAACGATGTCACAATAGAATTAAAGAAAAGTGAGAAGCCGGGTTTGATTCGAAGCGGCAACAACTTTGTATACATCATTATGCCTGTCAGTTTGCAATAATTAGCAAGTGGCGAATTTGGTCTTACGGTAGTCTGTGACTCTTTATCGTCGACCACCCAGCGGTCCGCGACCTCCACGCCCAGATTTTCCTTCTCTTTTATATTTAACTGAACAGCCCCATGGTTGCACATAGCTTGGTGATACTTTTTCGCCCGCTTCAAGTTGAGTAACAGCCCGCAAAACATGTGTTTCTGCTTTATCGCCCTCTTTTCCTCTGCGGTCGTCACTTAGTGCTCCTTGATAGACCAAAACACCGTCAGTATCAATTACAAACATGTGTGGTGTTGTTCTCGCACCATAGGCTTTGCCTACAGCACCGTCGTAATCCATCAACATTGGAACTTTGGTTTCTAGTTTTAGTTCCTCTAAAAACTCAGCGCCGCCTTTAAGAACATCTTCTTTAGGTTTGCTCGCTGTCGAGTTAATCGCAAGATAAACCACATCTGTTTTCTGTTCGTTCAAACTTGAAATAAGTTTTGGGAGAAGTCCCGATCCCCAAGTTTTTTTACAAAACGGACACGTTTCGTTGAACCACTCAAGAACAACTATTTTGCCTTCGTAGTCAGAAAGTTTGTGTGTTTTTCCAAATTGATCTTGTAATTCAAATGCTGGAGCTTCTTCGCCAACCTCGGCAACGATTTTCTTACTTGCTTCATCTGGTTTTTCTTGTGGTTTTGGTGGACGTGTACCAATTGGTTGTGCTGTGCTTATAGAACAGAGCGCTGTTACGATTAAAAATACAATGACTTGTTTTAACATGAGAAACTCCTATTATTGTTGTGAGTTTGAATCAACTGAGAGATGAACAACGTAAGATGGGTCGTCACTCTTGCGACCAAATAGTAAAATACCCTCAATAATTATTGTTTCCTCTTTTAATGATTCAAAATCAATGAAAACCGGAACTGGAAGTCGAAACGCCCCACTGTTCACAACCATCTGTGCGGGAATGCCAAACTGGACCCCTTTTTGCTCGACACCCAAAAACCGAATTGGTCGCATTTTTGTTTCTCCAGAAATGTGAAGAGTATTCCCAACAAGCACGATTGCTCCTCCTTCTAAATCGTCAAGTGGGCGAGGTAGTGCAGCAGACCATTGTGATAGGCGAAGGTCCTTGTGTAGTGGACCTTGGTGCATGGAGTTCGTTGATATGGTGAGTGTGTTTTCTTGTTCACCCATAACGCATGTTTTTTTACATGCAAGCCACGTGGTTGTAATTTTAAAATCAACTTGTCCATCAGATAGTGTGTTTGGTGCGGTTACAGGAATAAAAATAGCGGCTGGTTTATCGTACCCATACGTTTGTCCTTCCTCTTCATGAAACACGGTTGGCCTTGGAAAGATTGGGTCTCCAACAACAAAACCGTCTGGAACACTCATTTGTATTTCTGTTGGTGCTCCACTTGCACCTGGATTTTTCCAATATAAATGCCAGCCAGCGTCAGGAGTAATGTATGCAATCACATGAAATGTTTGTAAGGTTCCAACCCAACCAACATCTGTACGCACCTCCACTGTTGCGTGCCCATTTTCTTTGCCTGCAATATTTGTAGTGGGAGGTGGAGTGTTCGGCGGTGCTCCTGGCTGTACACCTGTAGTAGCGTGGAGTAGCAACCCAACCACAATTAGAATTGTGAATGTGTGTATGGGAGCGTAAAACATATTGAAATCTCCTTCTACTTCAAACGACAATGATTTCGTAGGTCGTGTATTCTGCAGTGTATGGTAAATACATCGCGTTTCCTTGTATTGTGTCTTGTTGGATTTCTTTATGGTTGCAACAGTGGCATCAGTGATAAAAATCTAACGTTTATCACTCCAAGCGAGTCGGTAACGTTAATGCAAGATGGCAAAAGTAACCTTCTTGGGATTAAAACCGTGAAATTTGTTGACTCAAGACAGGTGTGGGATTTCGACAAATCTCACATCAAAGGGTCCACAAACATCCCATTTGGGTGGTTGCGGCTACTTTCTGGAGAATTGGACGATGTTACTACCATCATCGTGTATGGGGAAACATACAACGATTATGTTTCCATTGCCATGAGTAAAGAATTGATTTCGCTGGGATTTACGGATGTCAGAACTCTCAGGGGAGGCTTTCGTGGGTGGTGTGACGCTGACGAACCAATAGAAACCCCTGAATAATCCCATTTTTTTCTTGCCCTTCTCACCTCTGAGTAGTACTCTGAGGTTACCTCTGAGGTAACCTCTGTGTCGTCCTCAGAGGTAACCTGGTGCTTATCGGACTAAAACGCAACCGAAGCGGCATGAGGTACGAATATGAGTAGTCTGATGCCGACAGTTAGAGACTCAAATGATAATTGTCCATGATTAATGGGCTTGTAGGAGAGATAAATAATGGTTTCAAGAACACTACTGACAACTTCGATCGCTGGGCTTTGCTTTGTAATAGCGGGCAAAGCGATAAAACCAAAGGCGCACACTGGCCAGGATCCTGTCATTTCTCATACGGGACAAGATCCAGTTCGGTCACTTGGTACAACAAGCATCACAACGACTCGTCTTGTCACTGGTTTATCAAGACCTGTCCAAGTTGTTTCTGCCCCAAACGATTACGACCGGATTTTTATTGTTGAGCAACGCTCTGGCAGTACTGGTCGAGTTAGAATTTTTAACCTCGACACGGGTACTTTGAATTCAACTGCATTTTTATCATTAACTGTCAGTACGAGTTCCGAGCAAGGGCTCCTCGGGTTGGCGTTCCACCCCAACTACGAACAAAACGGGTTTTTCTATGTGAATTACACAGCAAGTAATGGTGATACATACATCAAGCGATATTCAGTTTCCATGGATCCAGACGTCGCTGACTCTGGAAGTGGATACACAATTCTCACAATCGACCAACCATACACAAACCACAATGGGGGGTGGCTTGGGTTTGGTCCAGACGGATACCTTTATATAGGAACTGGCGATGGCGGAAGTGGTGGTGACCCCGGCAACCGAGCGCAAGACATAACAAATCAACTTCTTGGCAAAATGTTGCGAATCGATGTTGACGGTGGCTCACCCTACGCCATTCCTGCGTCAAACCCATTTGTTGGCATAACTGGTGACGATGAAATTTGGGCGTACGGACTTCGAAACCCATGGCGTTGCGGTTTTGACCGTGAAACAGGTGATTTATGGATGGGTGATGTTGGCCAAAATCTGTATGAAGAAATTACATTCCAGCCAGGCTCGAGTACTGGTGGTGAAAACTATGGATGGCGTTGCTACGAAGGGAACAACTCGTATAACACAAGCGGTTGTGATTCTCAAAGCACGATGACATTCCCTGTTTGGGAATATTCACACTCATCTGGTTGCTCAATTACTGGTGGGGACATATATCGCGGCGCGGCAATTCCAAGTTTACATGGCACATACTTCTTTGGAGATTATTGTTACAGCAAAATTTGGTCGTTCAGATATGACGGTTCTTCCGTATACGACTATCAAGATCGCACAAGCGAATTGTCACCAGATGCTGGTTCCATTGGTTCAATCTCTGGATTCGGTACAGACGCTGCTGGCGAAATTTACATCTGTGACCTTGGTGGTGAAGTATTTAAAATTATTCCAACCCCGGCTACTGGTGCTTGCTGCATCGGAACAAGTGGAACTTGTATTGATATTTATGAGAGCAACTGTAACGCAGGTGGCGGAACGTGGCTTGGTCCAAACACAACTTGTGACGATGGTGGATGCGATCCAAACAACTGCCCAGCCGACATCAATGGTGATGGCACTGTTGGTGTAGCTGACATATTGGGATTGATTGACAGCTGGGGTCCATGCTCTGGTTGCGATGCTGATGTTAATGACGATGGCGTGGTCGATGTAACCGACATGCTTGAAGTTGTTGGCTCATGGGGACCCTGTTAACTGCACCACCAAGTGGCTTTTTCTCGAATCTTATTTTGCTATAATTCTCGGTCGCAGTTCTTTGAATTGCGACCGAGTTTCTTAGGAAACCCGAGGGCTGGTAGCTCAGCTGGTTAGAGCGCACCCCTGATAAGGGTGAGGTCGGTGGTTCGAGTCCACTTCGGCCCATTAAAAACAGGCAAAGACGCGAGCGTCTAGCCTGT
>JACNLO010000028.1 GCA_014381555.1 Planctomycetota bacterium
TAGCAGCAGTTGTTTTCTTGACTGAACTCACAAGCAATACTGCAACCACTGCTGCACTCGTACCAATTCTCGCTGCAATCGCCCTGCCACTTGACCTTGATCGAAATGCGATCGTTGCTGGAACTGCGCTTGCTGCAAGTTGTGCGTTTATGTTACCAGTTGCAACCCCACCAAATGCCATTGTGTTTGGTTCTGGTCATGTGACACAACATCAAATGATGCGCGCTGGTTTCTCACTCAACATCATCGGGATACTTTTAATCAGTTGCGCTGCCCTGTGGCTCATTCCGCTTGTGCTTGGTTAAGGGCACTCGCCCCAAGCATCGACGATGATGAGCAAATCGGTGACGTTTACATTGCCATCTTCATTGATATCCGCACTACATCCATCACAAGTTCCCCACGAATCAATAACGGTTAATAAATCTGAAACTGTTACCCAGCCATCATTATTTACATCACCAGTGCAAACCACTTCATTAATTTGAACTGACCAAGTAACAATCTGCTTCATAACCGATTCCCGTGCTACTTCGTCGCGTACCCATATTGTTGGGTCAACAACTTCAACTCGCAAACTATGAAAACCAACAGGTAACGTAAGAGAGTCGATTGAAAAAGAGGTCACTCCATCCAAGTCCAATGGCAGGTTGTTCATAAACCATTGAATTTGCATGCCACCTTCAATAGCAACAGGTGTTACAAATACCGTATCACCTACTTCCAATATGCCTGCAGTTGTATGATTGTCAATTGGGTCAACAATGTTATACATTTCAAGAATGAACGCTTCTGCAGATGGTTGATTAAACGGTCTATTTAGAGCACGCATCATTGAATTATTTGAAGGTCTATAGATACCGTAGTCAGCGTACTTACAGCCCTCATAAGTGCCGCATGTTCCATCCCATGGCCCACCTGAATCGCCTAGCCAATTTGCCCACTTTGTTCCAAGTGCTTCCATCTCAGAAGCATCATAAATCGACGCATTTCGTTCTGATGGTTCGGGACCAGTGTAAGTATCACCAGAATAAAAATATTCGTCCGCTAAATTTGCCATGCTGTGTCCAAACTCATGTATCGCGACATCAGTTGCAGCACTATTTGCTCCAGAGAAAGTACCAACCTCAGCCCATGAATAGCCAGCCCCACCATACATTGATGAATTAGCAACTGCAAGAATCGTATCTGTACTAGAAACATTGTTTGCAAATCCCCAAGCTAGCGATGTGTCAACACAAAGCAATCGTTCGATTCCACTACACCAAAAACCCATATCCATTGCTGTATCTTTTTCAATACCATCCACTGGATCATTATCAACGCCTGACTCGTTTGAAATCACGTCAACACGATGTACATTAAACAGTGGCAAATATGTCTGAAGAGGTTCGATTCCAAAAAAATCATTAACCGCATTGTTAACATGAACTTCATAATCATCTAAGTCAACAACTGTATATCCATCTCCAACAAAGACCAAATCTATTCTATTGAGTGGTGGGCCATTATCAATCAGAGTAGTAACTCCATAAATCCCACGATTAGCGACCCCATTTTTTGGTTTAGTTTGCATCATCAAATTACCGCCGGAAAACTCGCCCGTTTCTGTGACAGTATCCCAGTAGACCTTTTCCATAGCAGGTCTTGTCGCTTCACCCGCGCCCATAAGAGTTAGCGATGTTCCGGTCAAAACGAACGATAGTATTTTTTTCTTCATCTAGGCAAGCATACAGCAAAACTGAATGAAAACAAGAAAAAAGGGTCATGTCGAGGGTCATGTCAATGACATGACCCTCGACATGACCCTTCAACGGACAGGGCGGGATTCGAACCCGCGGTACCGGTATAACCAGTACGCCGGTTTAGCAAACCGGTGCCTTCAGCCGCTCGGCCACCTGTCCAGTACTGAAGACTGAGCAGTTTACCATAGATTCATAGTAGGAAAAAAGCAGACGGTGGTTGTGGAGGGCCCCCAGCGTTATGACCTGCCCCCACTCTATGTTCCAGTCAAAATGTTAATACAAGTGGTTAAGAATTTTGTGCTTTGAACTGTTAAATAAACAGAATCAAGTCCAATTCCCGATTACCTCTAGTACATCAGTCACATTCACAACACCATCGTTATTCAAATCTTCTACGCAACCTTCGCAAGGTCCCCATACTGCAATTATTGCAAGTAAATCAGTAACGCCAACAACGCCATCGCCATCGACATCGCCTGGGGCATGCGAGCTTCCAATTGCAACGAATTCTAACTCGGCTGAATTCATTGTGGTTGCAGATTCTGCGGTCGCACTGAGTAATAGGCTCGCAATTTGCCCAGAGGGAAGAACTGTCGGAGCATCAAACGGAACATTTTCAAATGCGAGTGGTGGATCTTCCACAACCTCGTTTGATTTCAATGAGGAACTTCCTGTGAATCGGATTTGTGTATTCGTCTGAACCACAGTACCCGACAATTGCAAAACGCCGGGTGAAACGAGTGGACCGGTCGGCGTGTCTAACACTACTAATTCAAGTGTAATTATGACGGGAATATCAACTGCATATGTCCATGATTGCGAATCGACAGTTGTAAGTTCTGCAACCACATCGAACTCTTGATCAAATCGTAACACTGTCATGCTCCCTTCGCCAAGTGGGATGTCGATGGGGATATCGCCAGGAAAAAGTGAATCGGGCTGTACGGTTCTAAAAGTTTCGTACAGCATCCCAAGGGTCACGGGAAATATACCAGGGGCTTCTTCAAAAGCTGAAATGTGTAAATTGTTCAATGTCATCAAGTTGTTCACCGAATCAAGTTCAACTTCAAGTCCACCTGTACTTGAGGAATTGTATGGGCCACCGAGCGTAGGCGTTAAATCACAACCGATAACATTGTTACCACTTCCACCCCAATAGCCAGGCAGCGTACTCGTGCCCTCTGGGTTCAACTTGGCATCCCAATTCCCGATTAATGTACCGGGCATATATGTCGACTGCTCAAACTCGCCTGAGATGTAACTTTGTGAAGAATCAACATCGAGTGGAGTGAGAGATAGGGAGGACGCCAGAATTGTAGGTATCAACATATCACGAAGGTACCACATTTTGCTTATGAGACAAGGAAAATGACCCGTAAGTTGTCTTTCAGTTCGATTTTGAGTCGAATTAGCCGATATAGTTACCGCACAACTATGGCTGATGCAACAAATGAACAAACACCGACTTTATCCTCAACACCGATGAAGGTCGTAATTCTCAATCATTATTACGCTCCAGATGTCGCATCTTCTGGACACCTTCTTTTTGAACTTGCTGAGGAACTTGCAAGACTTGGGGCTGATGTGCAAGTCGTGACAAGTCGCCCTTCGTACGGCCCACCGGAGTCATGGCAAGAATGCCCAAGAAGAGAAATGAAAAATGGGGTCGATACTCTTCGAATGAATGTCACTCGGTTTAATAAGGACTCCATCATTGGTCGTCTCGTTAACATCGTGAGTTTCTTAGTGCCCCTAACGTTTTTTCACGTACTGCCAAAACGCAAAGGCAAGGTCTTTCTGTATACGACAAACCCGCCCTTCCTTGGATTTGTTGGTGGATTTAGTTCGTTCCTATTCAGACACAATTATGCAGTTCTTTTGCACGACGCATACCCTGACATTGCAGTGTGGCTTGGCAAAATTAAGAAGAATGGCTTCATCGACCGTTTCTGGCACTGGTGCAACAAGTTTATGTACAACAGGGCGAAGCAAATTATTGTCCTAAGCGAAGCCGCAAAAGAATTAGTCATCAAGCATTACGACACAGACCCAGAGCGTATTCATATCATCCCAAACTGGGCAGACCCAGAAGATTTGAAGCCGATGGAAAAAAAAGATTGCACCTTCGCAAAGGAACATGACCTCGTTGAACCATTTACTTTGCTTTATTCTGGAAATCTTGGGTTGTACTACAAATTTGACATGATTTTGGATGCTGCAGAGCAACTCAAAGATGAGAACTTCAAACTTGTATTCACTGGAGCCGGAGGTCAACGCGATGCGCTTGAACAACAAATCAAGGAACGAAACTTAACCAATACCCTGCTCTTTGGGTACACGCCCCAAGAAAAGTTTAACGACGCGCTTGGCAGTTGTGATTGCTTGATGGTCTCGATTGCTGAAGGTATCGACGGCATCAGTTTCCCATCGAAACTCTATACATGTCTTTCAATTGGTAAGCCAATAGTAGCTTTTTCTGCGCCTGAGTCGGAACTCCGCACCAAGGTCGAAGGCAACAACGTTGGTTATTGGGTAGCCCTTGATGACCCAGATGGGCTTGTTGCTTGCGTTCGCGAAATGATGGCGAACCCAGAAAAAGCCAAAGCAATGGGAGAACGCGCAAGAATACTTCTTGAAACAGAATATTCAATCGAAGCATCTGGCGGGAAATATTTCGAGGTTTTAAAACTTACCGATTCAGGAGTTTAAGTCACTGGATTTTCTTTGTACCACGCAACCGTTTCGCGGATGCCCTCTTCTAAGGAAATTGTCGCTTCAAAACCAAGCAATTCTTTCGCTCGAGTTACATCCAAATAGCGTTTAGGTTGCCCATCTGGTTTGGTGGTATCCCATGCAACTTCACCTTCATACCCCACTGCTTCTGCAATGATGTTTGTAAGGT
>JACNLO010000016.1 GCA_014381555.1 Planctomycetota bacterium
TGGTTAACAGATTTGCAACTACTAATCTTTCCGAAGAAGCAGCAAATCTTCCATCCATTACCCTCTCATCGAAACAAGCGTGTGATCTTGAGATGATTGCAATCGGTGCATTCAGCCCACTGACTGGTTTTTGCAAAAAGGCAGACTTTGAGTCAATCTGCAAAGACATGCGCCTTGCTGATGGAACAGTTTGGCCAATTCCAATTACTCTCGCTGTAGACGAAGATGTGAAAAACACATTGACTGAAGGTGGTAAAGCTGCACTTTATCACGAAGATGGTACTTTCATGGCAATCATCGATTGTGATGAAATTTACGCCCACGATAAAGCACTAGAAATTCCAAATGTATTTGGAACAGAAGATGATGCACACCCAGGTGCGAAGCAAGTTATGGATGAAGGTGAATGGCTAATCGGTGGCGACATTCACGTTGCAACCGTAACTCCTGAAGTTGAACCTGGCGAACAATTCACAGAATACCGACTTGCCCCAGCAGCGACTCGCGAACTATTTGCAAATAACGGTTGGAGCACAGTAGCTGCATTCCAAACCCGCAACCCAATTCATAGAGCTCACGAATACCTTTGCAAATGTTCACAAGAAATTTGTGACGGTCTTTTGATTCACCCACTTGTTGGCGAAACAAAAGAAGGCGATATTCCAGCAGATGTTCGTATGGATTGTTACAACACAATAATTGATAATTATTTCGTTCGTGATTACACAGCACTTTCAGTAATGCCCGGAGCAATGCGATACGCTGGACCACGCGAAGCAATTTTGCACGCACTTATCCGTAAAAACTACGGCGTAACTCACTTTATCGTCGGTCGCGATCACGCAGGTGTTGGTGACTACTACGGAACTTATGACGCTCAAAACATCTTCGATAACTTTTCTGCTGAAGAAATCGGAATCGTTCCACTTAAATTTGAACACGCTGCTTACTCCAAGAAGGCACAAGGCATGGTTAGTTCAAAAACATTCCCGAAACTTGAAGGCGATCAAATTTTCCTCTCAGGAACAAAAGTTCGCGAACTTCTTGAAAAAGGTGAACGACCACCAGCAGAATTTTCACGACCAGAAGTTGCAGATGTACTCATCGAATGGGCAACATCAACAGCAACCGCATAACTTACGAAAAGTATCATTAAGGAAAAATACAAATGGCTGAACAAGTAGCAACAAACATCACATTTCACGAAGGCACAGTAACTGCTGAAGAACGACTACAAAACATGGGACAAAAGGGAGCAACCCTTTGGTTCACAGGTCTCTCTGGTTCTGGCAAAAGCACAATTGCAGTAGCAGTTGAACAAGTGCTTCTAAGCCGTGGTCATCATGCATACCGTCTTGATGGCGACAACATCCGAATGGGTTTGAATAAGAATCTCGGCTTCTCGCCAGAAGATAGAACAGAAAATATTCGTCGTATCGGTGAAGTTTCAAAACTATTCGCAGATGCAGGTGTTCTTTCAATCGCAAGTTTCATTAGCCCTTATGCAGAAGACCGTGATGCAGTTCGTGCACTTCACGCTGAAAACGATGTCCCTTACTTTGAGTGCTACATTGATGTTTCACTAGAAGCTGCAGAAGAACGTGATCCAAAGGGTCTTTACAAGAAAGCACGCGCTGGAGAAATCAAAGGTTTCACAGGTATCGATGCTCCTTACGAAGCCCCCGAAAGTGCTGAATTGCATATTAAAACACATGAAGATGATCTAGAAACATGTGTTGCAAAGGTTATTGAGTTTATTGACGCTCAAAATCTCTTTGCGTAAATATTTGAATTGATTTATATGAAAAAACCACCACTTTGTGGTGGTTTTTTTTTGGGTTGAATCAGGAATTAAGCACCACCATGCACGACAACATCGTCGAATGATTCCATCATAGCTGGATTAACGCTCGTATTTGTAGGTGTTTTTATTTCTTGAAGGGTGTAAGGATTGTCGTCATTAAATGGATTAGTTGGAGTGTTTTCAATTTCTAAGAAAATCGTGTCCGGTCCAGCAGAAATAATTAGATATCTTCCCCTCGATGTACCCCATGCGACATCGTAAGGACCGCTTTCATCCCATGTCGTGTCTTGCTCCCAGAATGTTGGGTGTGCAAGAAGCATTGTTAACCAAGTGACTCGATCTTCAGAATCGTTTGCCAAAAGACTAAAAGATGAGTTTAATGAATCAGCGAAGAACGAGTTCATGCCAGGAAGTTCGTATTGTGGCAAGCTATAGTTTGCGTTTGAACCGTTCGAAGGATCATCTATAATTGGACCACTTTTTCTAATGGCACGAAGGTAGATGATCGGCTTATCCCATGCATCGACGATCGATGGGAATCGTAGAGTTGTCGTTTCTGTATTGACTGGGTCATACTGGGTTGGGTCATACACGATGTCGCTAGACTTCGGACTGAAATAGGGTTCGTATTTCCTTCCATTAATCCATGGTCCTTCGCCGAAACGGTTTGCATCGAAGGAAAATTCCCAAACAATACCGGTGTTTGAATCAGTAGTGGTAAAATAGTCGGTTTCATTGTCTCTGAACGCATTAAATTCATTGCTGGCTGAGGTTGTAGAATAAGGATTTACAACTCGTGCACCGCCCATTAATTCAAGAAGTGCATTTTGAGTTGAAGTGATTTCTAATCCATCGATAGCAGAATCTGGCAAGAGACCAGGGTAACGACCATGGTCAAGTGCAAACTCGTCACAAGCGCGTGCGAATGATTGCATCAAACTGTTTGTTTGTGTTTTCTTTGCTGCACTTTGGACTCCACCAAGAGCTGCAAGTAAAATTCCTGCAAGAACTGCGATGATGGCAATGACAACGAGAATCTCGATGAGAGTGAAGCCGGTTCTTCGTTTAGTTACTATTTGTTTCATGAGCGTTATTCCATCTAAAAAAAGCAAGGTGGTATCCCGCCACGCTCATCCGCAGTTACAGGGTACGCTACTTAGCGCTATTTTTCAACAGAAACACCATGAATTGAGCCAAGGAAGTTTGGAAGCACGTTTTTAATGAATTGCTCTACACATTGATTTGTATGTGCATCATCAATTCCCCACAAACAGCATTTTAAGTCTATGTAATCTGGATCACATTGAATTCGGTATGCATTGTCTTCAAAAAGTACCGTTTCTAGTTTTGGTGAGAGTGCTGCTGTAGCGGCATTGAGTTCAGGTTGTCCGATGGAGATTGTTGGCCGTGCTCGCAACTCTGCTTGGTTCAAGTACCACATATCGCTGCACACAAGTGGCCATGGTGGACCAGGAATTTGATTGAGTTCCATCCAATCAACGATTGCTTCACCAAGGCGATACCCTCTGCGCCTGTCGCCAAGTTCAGCGCGTAGATGTGCGCCTACTACGATTGGAATCAAGTTATCTATAGTTACTGTTTCGTCTGGGTGTAGCATGGTTTATAGTTCAGCAAGTCGTTGTGCGGTTTCGGCTTCAATTAGTTGATCAATCATTGGTTGCATATTGCCTGACATGACATCGCCGAGATTATAGTTGCCACTGATGCGATGGTCGACGATTAAGTTATCTTTGTAACGGTAGGTTCTAATTTTTTCTGCTCTACTTCCAGAGCCAATCATGGAATTTCTTGCCTCAGCCCGCTCTGCATCTATTTTTGCTTTTTGTATTTCAAATAATCGTGCACGTAATAATTTCCACGCTTTCTCGCGATTTTGCGCTTGGCTTTTTGTGTCTTGCATTCGAACTTCGATTCCACTTGGTTCATGAATGAGGTGAACAGCAGTTGCAACTTTGTTTACGTTTTGCCCACCGGGCCCCGTCGATGTCGTGATCGATTCTTTTACGTCATTAGGGTCAAGGTCGACTTCTATTTCTTCTGGCTCTGGTAGTACGGCAACTGTTGCTGTTGAAGTATGTACTCGACCTTGGGTTTCAGTTTCTGGAACGCGTTTTACTTGATGCGTTCCACTTTCAAATCCTAGGTTCGTCCAAACACCCTCACCAGCAATGCAAAGAATTGCTGTTTTGGAGCCCCCCATATCTTCAATCTTCCACCCACGAATGCCCGCGTATCTTTTGTACATGTCTTCAAGGTCACTTGCCCAAAGTACAGCTTCGTCACCACCAACCCCAGCGCGAACTTCAAGAATAACGGAGCCCACCGATTGTTCGTCAGCGGTTACAAGTTGCTTTTGAATTTGTTCGGTGAGTACAGAGAGTGTTTTGTCAAGTTCTAAGAGTTCTTCTTTTGCCATCGCGGCTAATTCTTGATCATCGCCTTTGATGACCTCTTCGCATTCTTGTTCCTGCGCTAATGCAGTCTCATATTCAGAGAATTGTTCAACGAGCGGGGCGATTGCTGCTTTTTTAATGGAAAGCGAAGTGACTTTTCGGTAATCAGTTAAAACTTCGGTATCTAAGAGTTGCGCTGCAAGTTCATTGTGTTGAACTACAATCTCGCGAAGCTTTTCAGCAACATTTTCAGGAATACGCTCTGACATACTGTCATGGTACCTTAAGTAAAATTGCTAGGGTCAGACCCTTACTATTGCAAAAAGAACTACGCCAATCAACGGTAGATTGACGTATAAATGACTTCTGAAATTTTCAGTTGAGGGTCAGACCCGTC
>JACNLO010000032.1 GCA_014381555.1 Planctomycetota bacterium
GGCTATCTGACACATTTGATTTTGCAAACACATGCAATCCAAGTACGTCAACATGTTTCGTAAACACATCCAATCCAGCAGGAGCATCAGATGGTACCGGACCAATTTCAAAGTCCGCACTTGCAGTTGCTGCCATCACCGAAATCGAAGTTAATAAGATTTGCTTCAACATAATAGATCTTTCAATAAGAAACGCCCGCTAGTCATAGTAACTAGCGGGCGCTGTAAGTCAAGAACAATTACTCAGGACAGGCACCCCAAGCATCAATGAGCATCAGCAAATCACCAACACCAACGGTTCCATCTTCATCGATGTCGCCTGCACCGCCAACTTCACCCCACATATCAACGATTTGTAGGAGGTCATTCACACCAACAGTGCCATCCTCGTCGATGTCGCCAGGACACGGAGTACCTGTATCACATGGAACACCAGGACCATCAACAGAAAGTTGACCGCTACCCTCGGATGAACCACCCCAACCACCAACGCGGATGAGATATTCTGAACCCTGTGTTACGTTGAATGTCGTTTCAGAAGAGTAGTTTGAGCAATTATCACCATCGCCATTACATGCGATTTGTGTTTTACTACCGCATGAACCTTGATACACCACAATGTCAGAATCAAAGTCGACTAAGTCGCAAGTGCTTACTGTCATCGAACCGCTTTCACAAGCAGTGTAAGAGAACCAAACATCCGCTGTCATTTCACCAAGGTACGTTCCACCACAGTCACCGTCATCATAAGAGTCACCACTATGGCTTGCACCAACTGTGCTGAATGAATGACTGCCATCGATTACTACTTTCGCTTCAGAGCATTCATCATTTTCAAGTGGCTCAGGAAAATCAGCCATGTTATGCATGCCAAAACCAGCAATAATTTCCACTGAGTGAGGAGTGCCGTTTGATAGGTCACCATCATCATCATCAAGAGTTAACCAGTCAAGCGTAATCGATGGTGTAATCGAACCACCTGAGTGCATCATAATTGAATTCACTGCTAGTGATGAAACAATTGCATGCCCAGTCATTGGATACGCTGCTTGCATTTCTGCAAGCGTATCCCAAACACAACCTGAAATCAATTGACCGCAATCGTGTATGCCACCGTTGCACGGATATTGTTTATTGTTGTCTGCGTTACGTATCCCATTCACACAGTCGTTACTGTAAAAACCACGAGCCAGTTGAGAATCGCCTGTGATAAGAACACCCATGACATCACCCATACCCTCGCCATAAGCATCTTGACCGCTACCAGCAACAGCAACTAGGTGGTGACCATATTCATGATGGACAACGACTGAGAATGCTGTGTTACTGCATCCACCACCAGCACTGTAAAAATTAATCGATGAATAATCGTAGTATGCATTGCAAGTACTTCCAATATTCACGTTTACAGGGAAAGATGTTTGTGACCCAATAGTTGGGAAAGCTGGAGCATGTTCAAGTGTAAAATCGCGAACGATATTACTTTGCAAGTATCCATTGACTTCTGCTCGATACGAAGCACTAGAATTTGAAGAGTTATGAAGAATGTTCACACCACTTTGTGATATTGAACTATCAGAACCCGAGTCATTGTTCACATTAAACCATAGACCTTCAAGTCTAGAAGTAAAATTGCCAGATCCGCCAATTGTAAAATCGCCATTTGCATCTGCATACTCTGTGTTTCCACCACGAGTCACTTTTGCATAAGGAAGACCTACTGCTGATTCAGGGTCGCAAGTATCTGCGCCTGATGATTCAGTTGCTACACCTGAAATGTTTCCATCAGCGTGGAGAATCAAATTCTTTTCAAAAAGTATTTCACCTGTTTCAGCATCAACAAGGAGTTCTGCTTTTTGGTATGTGTCTGGATCCCAGCCACCACCAACTTGCGCTTCAAAAACAAGAACGGCTCGCGGCTCTACATGTTCTTCTTGTGAACCTGCATACACCATAAGAACTGGATTAGTAGTTGTTACAGCGTTACCGAATCTGGTTGCAGCTGCCATAAGAGCGAGTGCACTATTGTTCATCATACGACGTGGTTTCTTAAAACCCTTCACATCACGCAGATCTACAGTAGCGTTGACGATTGGAAAACCTTCAACATTTCGAGACAGCACCATCAAACGACTTCCATAAACAGGAAGACCGTCAACAGTTTGCTTGTAATACACACCAGTAAACTTATGTTCGCCAGTTTCTTTGTTGTACATGATTTGTTGAAGGTGATGCCCGTCAGCGAATGGACCTTCAGCAATAAAATCACTCTCATCTACTCCAAGTGAGTGCGACCAAGTCCGCAAGAAGTTTTGTGCTGCTTTTTCCGCAGTTCGACCTGTCGCCATGTCTGGGGCAACCATCTTAGTAACCTTGCCACCAATGTCGAACGTTTGAAGTTTGGGGTGCACTTGCTTGAGTTGATCCATACTCAACTGAGTTGCTGGAGCAGCAAAAGCAAATGGCGTAGAGGCACAAACCCCTAATACCATGAGTGATAGTGTTGAAGGTCGTAACATGAAAAAAGGTCCTTTCTGATTGTTAAAATAGGTAAAGATAAAATCCACGTTTACCAATACCTAAATCTTCGCAATTTAATAATGCACTGTTCCATCTAAAAAGCAATTGAAAGCGCCTTTTTAATGTTGTATAGTTGATTCCATGATGTATATAAAACAATATCTACTTCTTACAACGATTGTCATGCCTGTTTTTGGCGATCCAACTCCAATTCAGTTGATTATCGACAATCACGCTGACCCCATGGCTGGTCCACAATCCGCATAAGAAGCCACGTACCAAGATTGGGTATCTTGGACGAGTGATATGTTAACTGAGTGCACAACAGCGGGAGCGAAAATTTCATTCTTAAGTACAGGGCAGTTTATGGAATGGGTTCTGGTAGATCCTGACAGCTCCGGCACTGGGATGCAACTGATTGAAGACATGGTCACGAGCGGTGGTGCAATCGGTACACACTCTCACAGGAAGAGGAAAGTTACAAACCACTATTGGATTGACTTACCAAACAATCCTTCATTAGAGCAATGTGCTTTGCAATGGGCCGACCACGACCAAGCGATGCACGATGTGCTGCAGATTATTTATGGCACAAGCGACCATGCTGCACTAAGAGCATTCAATTGTACTCGTGGATGTGGCGCCCCAGACAACGAACCAGAGATACATAAATTACTCAACAGTTTTGGATATACCATTCGTGAGTAAGGTCCAGACCAAGAATTCTATGGTTACTTTGAACATTATGTTTGGAATCCTTACCGTCCTTCCTCAGAGTTAGATTCCTTTCTAGAACACGAGCCTGCTGCCATTGCCGTTCTCTCTCCGATGGGTTCGTCACTAAGTGTTGACGGTGTACATTTCAATATTTATCAGGAAATGCGTGTATCTATGGTCAAAGCGCGATTTTTAATGGAACTGTTAAATTGGCTAGACGATGTTTACATTGCAGATACGGGGCGTATCTGGAGCAGCGGATGGGGTTCTCACTCGCATGAACTTGACCCAGCAGAAAGTGCTGTACCGGAATGGACCGAAGCGCTCAGTTGGTTCAATAATAATTTCATTGACGAAACTATAAGTGGTAAGCAAGCGGCAACATGGTCGTCGATGATTGAATCAGCGAACTTATATAAGGATTGGGAAACTGCTAATCCCAGTGCAATTCCATTTACGTATAGTGAAAAAGAGACAAACGAAGAAACATATCCCTACCTACTCCCCGTTTGGAAGTATCTCACCCTTTTTGATTATGTAACCGAAATGCCAGAAGTTGGTGATACACGATGGCATAAAGTCGAAAACGAGGATGGCGATCTACGCTATGTCGTATACGCAACTACTGACTGGGAATACATCGCCGACCTAAGTGATGATTTACCTGCCGGTACTTGGGCTGCAATTGAACCACGTAGTGGATATTTCAGGATTCTTGATCCAACAGAAATTCCAGTTCGCAATGTAGGCACAATCCTCGTACCAAGTGAAGATTTGATTTCGTTTGATTGGTTCGGGGATTTCAACGAAGACGGTTCAATAAACGTCCCCGATCTCCTACGCATAATTGAAAATTGGGGGAACTGCCCAGATTTACCTGATATCTGCGAAGGTGACCTCAACGGAGACGCAGAGGTGAACGTCTCAGATATTCTCGAATTAATTTCAAATTGGGGCTAATTGCTGAAACCTCCATTAGGATTCATCGTATATATAGGCAACACTCTATATTAGCTCCCTCCCTCCCTTGCAGAGAATTATCTGCAAAATCAAACCCCGATCGTCGGCTTGGCCCATGACGGGGTTTTTTACACCCGTTTTGAAATCGGAGCCATTTTTACTATCAAATTAAATGATTACGTGCATCTCTCATATACTTTGACCGAATAAGTAGTCATATTGCTATATATCACAAAGTCTGGTTTTGAGAGGAACCCAAAAATGAAAACCACAATACTAGCCATCGCGTCAATCATTCCGGCTTCAATGCTCTTTGCTGATGACATCGTCATCAACATGACTGCTGCAAACA
>JACNLO010000046.1 GCA_014381555.1 Planctomycetota bacterium
GATGGAAGATTTGCTGCTTCTTCGGAAAGATTAGTAGTTGCAAATCTGTTAACCAAGGTTCCGCCGTGAGGGGCGATGAGGTTTCCTGTTGACATTGTGAGTAAACTCCGTTCTAGTGGGGAAAAGATGGAAAAAGGGTACGATTCTGTTTCGGCCGACAATGGCAGATTTGACATAAAATGTATCGAAACGACCGATAGTACTCGCTCTGCGACCCTAAATCAAGACCTTTATCGATAATTCAGAAGAACACTTGAAAACTATGAAAATACTCCATTATTGTGCCCGTTTACGCCTCATAGATGGGGGTGTTGTGCGTGCAGTTTTGGACTTAACTTCTTCACTTTCTCAGTGTGGTAAAACAGTAACTTTGATGGTGACAGAGGGTGATGACTTTCCAGGAGCAGATTCTGGTGTCCAAACAATGAGAACGGGTGACTTTGATCGACCCCCTATCCGCTTTTCAACGGCTCGGCTAGCATCTTTGAAACAATATATTGCCGATGCAGACGTCCTCCACCTTCATACACCGTGGGAACCGGCAAATATTCAGCTTGCCAAAATCGCACGCGATGTTGGAACACCATACGTTATTTCAGTGCACGGAATGCTCGATGACTGGGTGATGAAAACAAGCACTCTAAAAAAACGAGTATTCCTTCGCCTTGGTGGTCGAAAGATGTTTCATAAAGCAGCTTGTGTACACTGCACAGCCCGTGCAGAAGCAGATCAAGCAAGGAGATGGATTCCAAAATCTAACATCGTTGTAGTTCCTCTTGTATTTGACCCAAGTCTTTATCTTACTCCGCCACCAACTTCTGATCCTGACAAATATTGGCCACAACGTGAATCAAAAAAACCAATAGTCTTGTTTTTATCTCGAGTTCATCCCAAAAAAGGTGTTGATCGGTTACTACAAGCCGCTGCTGATGTTCTCAAAAAAAGTAATGTTAGATTCATCATTGCAGGAAGCGGAGAACCATCGTACGAAAGGCTGTTACAAAAACTTGCGGTTGATTTAAATATTGATTCACAAATTGAATTTGTAGGTTTTGTCGATGGAGATCGTAAAGTTGCATTATTACGAGCAGCTGACTTGTTCGTACTTCCAACAAGCCAAGAGAATTTCGGGTTGGTATTTCCTGAAGCAATGGCTTGCGGATTACCTGTTATCACAACCAGAGGCGTGGACATTTGGCCAGAGTTAGAAGAATCCGGTGGTGCAATAATTATCTCAGAAGACCCAAAATCAATAGCAACTGCAATTAACCAACTCCTCACTAACGAAGACACATGCAAAAACATGGGAGAAGCAGCAAGAACGTGGGTTGATTCAACATTTTCTGGAGACTCGGTAACCAATCAATACATTGGTCTATACAGAACTGCTATTAACGGGTAACTTTTTCGTATACCTCAATCAACTCTTCAGCGTAGTTATCCCAGTTCCAGCGTGCGGCAATATCCTCTTTAGCAGCACGACCCATTTCAGCTGCTTTTTCCAAGTCAGATAGAATCTCATCAAGAGCAGTTGTCGTCGCTTCTACATCTCCCAAAGGAACTAACGCTCCAGTTTTTCCTTCAACAATGAACTCTGGGTTAGACCGTTGATTTGAAGCAATCACAGGAATACCTGCAGCAAGGGTCTCTGCAATTACAAGTTGTGGATCAATACTCATCTTCCGAATCGGCATCACAACACAAATCGATTCTAAGAGAAGTTTCGGTAACGTAATACCTTCTTCGTATGGAAAATGATAGAGATGTATGTTGTTGTGATTCTCGGCAATCTTATCGATGCCCTTGATTGGTTCCCAATGCTGTCGAACAGCAAAATCAAAGTTAATCTCTGGATACTTAGGTGCTAACTTTTCGTATGCTTCAATCACAACATCCGCACCATTATCAATGGTTAAGTCTCTCCAAAAAAGTACTCGATGCGGAGCCCCAAGTTCTGGTCCTTCGTACTCATCATTAATGTGTCTAATCACTCCATGAGTAATCTGAGTAGTTGGAATCCCCTCTTTTTCCAAATTTCGTTTTACAAATGAAGTTGCGGTGACAATTGAGTCTATTCTTTTCCATAATCGTTTGGTTAAAAACGAAAGTCGTTCAGGGAAAAAGGTTCCAAAAATAGTCACCACTACAGGAATTTTCAATCCAAACAAACGCAACCCACCTGCAAGATGTGCTGTTCGGTTGTACCCATACAAATGAAGGACGTCAAACTTTTGCTCTTTGCAGATTCGTTTAATCTCAGAAACTTGTCTGAGTAATCGCATGAAACTCAACCCCTGCCCTGGCTTCCCTGTACGTTCAAGCACTCCACCGCGATTTCTTGAGTCTGTTACAAAATGAATTTCTAAATCTTCTGCCAAGCAAAAAGGCAGTGATCGGTTTTCACTAAACTCATTAGTGATGAGATGCACATCATGTCCTTCTGCTCTCAATTCATCGATGGATTGCAAAGGAACCTGAATATGTCCAGACACATTGCTCTCAAACCCTTTCTGTCCGGCAACAACTGAAACAAATACACCTATTTTCATTGATTATTCACTATTCCAGTGTGACAAATCACGCTCGAGTAAACTTGCCAATCGATCGTTATATGGGAGAAAGTGCTCTATCAATTTCTTTTTTGTTTCGGGGTTCATGGGTTGATACGCGCTACCTTTATTTTTCCGATTTCGTCGAAGCCAGTCACCTATCACAGATTTTCGAATCATATGCACAAAAGAATCTAGTCCAATCAGATGTAACCACTTCCGTAACCTTGGAAAGATGGCAGCATTTTTTCTCTGACCAAATAATTTTGATTCCCTTTCGGAATCCACACCAATGAAATCGAGAATCTTGGTCAAGTACGCTCGGTCGTCTTTGTTCAAATCATCATATAACAGGAACAAAATGTTGTCGCGGTCGTAATGTTCAAGAAGAGCTTCTACTTGATCGATATATTGTCCACGCTCAAGAAATTCTGCATCTTCTTCAATGGCATCTTCAAAACTTGACCACCCCTCTTCAACTTTTCTCGTTTGATAATTACTGTACGCTCGATCAATAGGGTTGCGCATCACCATCATCAATTTTACATCTGGGAAATGTTTTGCCATAAGCGGAACCGAACCTGGCAAACAATACCCGGTTGCAATTTCACCTACCGCTTTATGCTGAGGTTCAACATCTTTAAAGAAGTTAAGGTACCAGTCAATCCCCTTGTCATAATATCTATCAAAAAAATACGATTGCTTTTTTACTGGTTGATACACCTCTGGATGATCTCTAAGGGCAGCAGCCGTCCACGTTGTACCGCAACGCTGACAGCCAACCATAAAAAATGTAATTACAGAGGGCGACGGTAAACTCATCTTAGGAAATATAACAGATGTCCGTTAACTAAAGAGTTATTGACAAGGTTCTCTCCAAACAGATATCAATAAAACAATATCAGTAGCACCAACTACACCGTTTCCATCCACATCGCTTGGAACGCATGTTTCTCCCCAATTTGTGATTAACACAATGATGTCCAGCACATCAACGGTACCGCTTTGGTCTAAATCTGCTCGGCATGCATTGGTACATCCAACCTGTTCCACCTCACTTATATGAACATTAAAGTAACCACCATTTACGCATGCCACCAAAACGTCTGTTCTTCCGTCTTCATTAACGTCGTCACTGATGACATGTGATGGTCCGTGGAGTGACTCAATTACTGTCACATCTAGTACACCAGTACCATCATTCTCGTAGATATAGACATAATTTTCACCGACATGAGATACTAGAACATCAAGTGAACAATCACCATTGATGTCCTCAACTTCTACAGAATGTGGGTTTTCTGCTGTTGGATAAATACCAATCAAGGAGAAATTAAAATTCCCTTGATTCTCGTATACCAATAGAGTGTCTACGGTTTTGTGTACAACCAAGATATCATTCAAACCGTCACCTGTCAGGTCTCCAATCGCTAAATATCGAGGTGTGGTTCCATCGATAAGTGGAGTTTTCACTTCAAAATTGAAATTTCCTAGGTTCTCGACAACGGTAACGCTATCATCACTGCCCATGTTTGAAACTGCAAAATCTATATCCCCGTCATTGTCTAGATCGCCAACATCTATACCTCGTGGAAGGTTGCCTACAGGAACCTCTGCAACTTCAACAAATGTCCCATCACCATTGTTCTTTAAGACGCTCGCTATGCCTGGTCCACTACTGCCAACTTCGGGGTCCCAGTGAGGAGCGATAATATCCACATGACCATCTCCGTTTAAATCAGCAAGATCAATGCAACTCGTGCGAAGAAAAATGTGTTCTTCTGATACAACCAAATTCCCCTTTCCATCGTTCAATAATACCGCAGCAGACCCGCCGTTATATCCAGGTGGATCATCTTCGTGTGCGTTCCAATTTGATGTTGCAGCATCCATATCACCATCACCATCAAAATCAGCAGACACCACATATCGCGGTGTGCTTTCAAATCCTATTGGAGTAACCGAATGCAAAGAAAATAGAGCATCACCATCGTTCTTAAAAATAATAACGTTGTCCAAACCTCGATTTGCTACAGCAACATCAAGCAACCCATCCCCAGTGAAGTCGGCAGTGCATATTCCAGAAGTAGCTGCCCCAACGCCCTCATAGAACACTACAGTGGAGAAAGGCAACCCGCACTCATCTGCTCTAACTGATTGCACAAGAGTAGAAAAACCGATTAAAGTAATCGTTAGAGCGAACCTTACCCGTATGTTTAGTCGTATCATTTCGTGCTCCATTGTAGTGCAAGACTACACCAACTCAAAGAAGATACCATAAAACCTTGCTAATAAAAAACAACGTAATCCGAATAATCCTAAGTACCAAGGTCCAATAATGAACGTGAGAGAGAATTCTTCGCATTCTGAGGGAAAAAAGGGGTTATATCGAATTGCGACAAATTATGGACGCCTAATTGCAACAATGGGGATGGGAATTGCAATTGTTCCACTGCAGATTAGTTGGCTTGGAATGGATGGCTTCGGGCTTCTTGGACTAGTTGGATCATCCGTTGGAATCGGTGGAATGCTTCAAGACATGATGAGAAGTTCAATGGTTCGCGAACTTGGTGCCGCTTGGCACGAGGGTGATGATAAAAAGTTTCGACAAAGTTACGCAGCCGCTTTTAAAGTGTGCTGGTACGTTACTCTACTAACTGCACTTGTTTTTACTGCAATTATTTTAATCCTTCCTTATATGAAAATTCATGACGAATGGGTTGAATCCGCACAGTGGATTACTGGTTGCGCTGGTCTATCTACTTGCCTGATTGTGTTGATTGCACCCACTATCAACATGCTCGTAGTTCGAGAACAATTTTTTTGGCATAATGCATGGACTGTTGCCAGACGAAGTTCTTATCTAATTGCAACGATAATTCCGTTTCTAATTCTCGGAATAACTAATATTCCAAAAGGTCTTGTCGTATTTGGGAATATTGGACTCGTTGTAAATGTTGTGGTTACATTGGCCTTAGTAATCGGGTTCATTCTCTATGACAAAAGAATGCTACCCACATTCCGTGGATCCACTCCCGAAGCCATGAAAAAAGTATCAGGAACATTCGGATGGAATAGCGGTGTCGTTCTTGCTATGAATCTTCATGAACGATTCGCAAACTTCATCATGAACTATTTCTTTGGGCTCTGGGGAAATGCGGTGTTCTCACTCTCCCTCAGACTTGTCAGCTATATCAGAATGGCGTCTCTTGGTCTCACCTTCGGTTTAGATTCTGTCAGCGCGAGAATTAGCTCAACAAAAGACAATTCCTCTCTTCAATCTATGTTTAGACATAGCACAAGGATGCTCGGATTTGTTTCATTCCCATCGATGGTTGTTGTGTTCGTGCTATCAGAACCCTTACTTCGCATGTGGGTTGGGCGAAGTATTGAAAACCCAACAGAAGTTCTTCCTGCATCAGAAATACTTGTCAAAATCATGGTGCTTGGTCTTACCTGCAGAGCCGTTTCCGATGGTTGGATGAAATTATTTTATGGGGCTGGACACATTAGAAAATATGCCCCATACGTTTTCGCTGGTGGATTATTCAATCCGATACTATCCATCATATTAATCCTTCTATTACCCAAGAGTGCTAGTTACACAGGAGCAGCAATTGCCTACTCCTTTGTCTATATTATTGTGCATATTATTGTCATGCCTGTTGTTACTGGAGAAAGCGTTGGGCTTACTTTTTCAACCATTATTCGACCTTCATTTCGACCTCTTATCATTGCGATTGCAGTTTCCCCTGCATTATTAGTTGCACCTATTTTTTCTGAAACAGAACTTCTTGATTGGACGGGTGTGATTGCTGGGGTTTGTTGCTATGGATTAGTATATGGAATTGCAAGTTGGCAATTCATGCTAACAAAACAGGAACGAAAAGGGGCACAACGGTTAGTTAGCAAAATGATATTGCAACATGCTTAACTAGACCCATTGGCGATAATCCGTAAAATCTTCAAGTTCTGGCTCTTCTTCCATTACTTCATCTTCATTGTCGTATCCGAGTGGTAACGCATAGTCAATTCCCTCATCTCGAATAGCGTTCCAAAGTGCAATAAACATGCTAGCAAATGTGACATGAAGGAACGACCAAGAATATGTTGGCCAATATACAACTTGATTGAAACTTCCTTGCACATACATCGCAAGTAACAAAAGCAACACTAGACTAAAGAGCAGTGGGTCCCCGTTCAAATATTTTCTTTTCATCCAAACTCTAAATGCTGAATAACAGGAATAAATCACTAATGTTGCTTGCGGGATAAACAATAGAAAGCCACCGTGATACATCATGTTCATCCATGCACTATGCGGGTGTTGCCCAATAATATTTGACCTAAAGTATGACTCCCCTTTCGAGCCTAAAAGCCCATACAGAGGGCTTTCAGTGTATACCTCTGTTATATATCGATACCAAAGTTGCGGTCTTCCGGTTTCCAGAGTACCCAGCCGTTCCATAGGTGCTATCTCTGCACCGATTGACATAATCCAACCGATTCCAATTGCTGCAACAGAAAGTCCAATGACTGTGACAATTGGGCGCTTTGAAAGAACAAAAATAATTGGAAACGATGTCATTAGAATCGCTACAGCAGTCTGTCTACTTGCGGTCAGTAATGCCATTCCCAATGTCAATGAGAGATAAAAAATAATCAGTGGGCGAAATTTTTTAGGCCATGTCAACATTGCATATCCTAACAAAGGTGCCGACAATGCAAACAACATCCCAACTTGATTAGAATTTGAACCGTATGGCTGAAACCGGCCAATCCCTCTTAGAAATGATTCACCAGGGTACAACACCAACGCTGAAATCGGTATCAAGAGAGCAATCATACAGCCAACTGTAAATCCGTTAATGATGCGTTTGAAATCTGCATACGTTACAACAGTTCTTGCAAGTGAAACCCCAGCAATCGTAATACAAAGCCATTGAATTCGTAGCACAATCCCAACACTGCGTTCTTCGACTCCTAGAATTAGAAAAATCCAGATGAACGCCATTGTCGGATACAGATACACAATGAATGGAAGTCGCCTTTTTGGGAATGGATGCGTAATCGCAGCATAAGCAACAAGTAAAAAAGCAAGCCCAGAAGTTAGTTTCGCGCCAGCGGCAATCAAGCTCAAATCTTGAGCACGCCCCATTGAAAGCCAAGGTGTAACGAGCATTAATGCTAAAAACAACCTGTTTTTAGCAGGCACCATAAAAAAGAGAAGTACAAGCAAGGCCATTGGCGTAAGAAGCCAGGGCTGTGTCATAATAATCTGTAGATAAATGTCTGTTCGTTCCATGAACTTCTCAGAATGGTATCGGATAATTGAGCAAAACGACTCGCTCTCTTTTGTTCAGCATATTTGGTAAAGTATCAACTGTGAATTGTTCCATTATTTTGTTATTTGTTAATTCAGCAGTGTGGGTATTCTGTGCACGAACTACTGTTGGTGATTGGACTCCTCAAATCTATAATGCAATAAAGTGGACTGAGCCCAACCAGGGTGTTCAGACCATTGAATTTACGACTCAAAATGGAATTACTCGGGTTCCCATGGCATACCACGGAGGAGTCGATACAAATGCTTCTGGTGAGATAACTGACCATAATATTGAGAAGTTCACTCGGTGGGTACATACATACCTGCCTCGGGATTACTGTGGTCCGGTTGTTATGGACTACGAGCAACCTTGGTGGAAAGAGTTATTAGCCAAGGATATATCACCAGAGCGGCTACAGATGATTCTATCTGTGTACATTGAAGGAATGCAGGTCGCCAAGAATGTTCAACCATCTGCCCAGTGGGGTTATTGGGGGTTGCCTGCTCTGAGAAATACGAGCTCTAGATGGATAGAGCAAGGATTGTCGCTTGAACCACTTATCAACCAATGCAACGCTCTATACCCTGATGTGTATAACTGCACTCCCGGCAAAGATAAAACTGAACTTGCCCAAAAACATATTTCAAAAGTTCTTGAACAAGCAGCTGGTAGAATTCCTGTTTATGTTTTTGCTTCAGTGAGATATTGCGGACCTGAAGTTGATCATTCTGAATTTGTTCCAGATGAAATATTTCTCCGACAAGTCAACGCAGCATTGAAAGCAACATGGGTAGATGAAAATGGAGCGCAGCACAGAGTTAGAGGTATCATTTTGTGGGATGCATACGGGTTCAGCCCCGAAGAAAACTGGGAAGAGCTAGATCGAAAACATAAATATTATTTTGAGTTACTCCACGCTTTATCAGAAGCTTGGGGGAAATCAATGGTTGGTAAAAATGTAGAAACTGGCCCATTGGTTTCATCAGGATGTAAATTTGGATTGCCAGAACCAGCAAACAGCGATGCAGCCATTTACGATAAACCTCTCGGTGGACAAAATAATCAAATACATTCAGACAGAATTCGAGAAGATTCTATAGATAGTCACCGTATCCCAAGTGGAAGGATTCGCGAAGATGGGCGAGAATAGAGTAAATGCAAAATAACAACGAACTCAAACCACCTATTTTTCTCATTGGAAGTGTCCGATCTGGCACAACTATGTTCCACCACCTTTTTAACTTACACGACGACATAGAAAGCTGGTTTGAACCACGAACAATTTGGATGTATGCCGACCCAGGGAGAACTTACGACGAGTTCACTGCTAATGATGCAACAAACAAAGTTAAAAAATATATACGAAAACGATTCATGCAATTTCAAAAGAAGCATGGCAATCGACGCATTATGGAGAAAACTCCATCCAACACAATGAGAGTTCCTTACGTTGAAGCAATTTTTCCAGAATCAAAAATGTTGTACATTATTCGTGAGCCATTTGCTAATCTAAGTTCTGCCGAATTACGTTGGCAAACTCGAAGTAACAATTGGCACCATTTGTGGGTACGGTTAATGGAGTGTCCAAAAACCCAACTTCATTATTACATTGGTAGATTCCTCATTGACAATATTCGCAGGAATATTCTTCGAAAAAAACACTTTTCAATATGGGGAGTTCGATACAGGGGCATCTACGAAGAGCTGAAGCAAAAGGACCTCACGCTTGAGGAACTCATTTGCAAGCAATGGGTCGAATGTTCTAAACAGGCAGAAGAAGACCTTTCAAAAATGGATTCTTCTAAAGTTATGCGAATTCGATATGAAGATTTTGTTGAAAACCCTGTCGAGATATACCGTGAAGTAGCTAATTTTTTTGAGATTGATTTAACTGAGAAAATTGAATCACAAATCAGCGAGATGGTTGACCCTGGCCGCCAAGACAAGTGGAAACGCCTAGACAAAGACGTTTTGCGTCGATGTTTTCCAATTTTAAAAGATGAGATGCAAAGACATGGGTACGAGACAAGAGAGATAGAAAAAATTCTTTCTGCTTAATCTTTTTGTAATTGCTGCAAGCGCCTTAAAAATTTTATCCGTCGCATTGCAGTGTTTTCACCTATGTTTAGCTGACGATTGACACTGTCTTTGTCGCGAATTTTATCCTTCAAGTTCTCTGGACCCAAATCGCCTTCACTCATCTCATCCATTTCTTGCGTGCTTTTAGCTTTACGTTCTTCACGCCGTTTAATTTCTTCATCGATTTTCAGCTGGTACGTTATCTGAAAATCTTTTTGTTGATCTGTTGTGAGTAATTTCCATGCACGATCTTGATAGCTAGTGATGTCTGGGGATAACTCCATCAATTCAATCATTCTCGCTCGAGATTCCTTAGAAGGAACTTCATCGTTTTTCTTTGTAGCATTATGATTTTTACGCATCGAAGCAAGTTCTTTTCCGTGCGTCTTCTGAAACATTTTCTGTTCTTCTTGAAGCTCTTTTGTAACCAAATCGATTTCTTCTTGTTGTGTAGAAGAAAGTTCGATGGATTGTAGTGACGACATCCAGATTTTCATATGAACCCGATCATTCATCTTTTGTTTTTTGCCAGTTTCATCCAATCTTCGAGAAAGCAAATCGCTATCGGTAACTACTTCTCTATCTATTGCTGGTCCAGCAAGCAAATCATCTGCCGGTGGCGAAGCTATTGCCAGACTTCCAAAAAACATGGTTGTTGTAATAACGAGTGTTGAGTGAATGTTCATGAGAGGGTTCCTTTTTGTTCGTAAGGGTACAACGAATACATCACGTTATATAATGCCATTTTTAAAAAATGAAAGGTAAAAATGGCCCTACAACCCTCAAATCTTCGCAATGCTCTTGCGTCAATCATCGATCATGACTCCGGAAAGGACATCGTGACCGCTGGGATGGTAAAAGATGTTCAAGCCGATGGCGACAATATATCGTTGGAAATTGAACTTTCTTCACCTGAATCTCCACTTCAAGAAAGATTGCGTGAGCAAATTGAATCTGCAATCAGAGCAACAAGCCTCGAGTGCAAGGAAGTTGTAGGTTCAATTCAAATCAGTTTTACCGCGGATACTCGCAGTGCAAATGAACGCATTCGGGAAGAAACTAATCCTCTACCAGGAGTTAAAAAGATTATTGCGGTTGGCGCAGGCAAAGGAGGCGTAGGAAAGTCAACCGTCTCCACAATACTTGCAGTAGGTCTTTCGAGGCAGGGCGCAAAAGTTGGGTTGCTTGATGGGGATATTTATGGCCCTTCGATGACAACAATGCTCGGTTTGCAACGTGAAGAAACAATAGCGCAAGACAACTTCCTACTACCATTTGAAGTCCATGGAATTAAAGCAATGACAATTGGAAAACTTGTTGAACCAGACAAGGCGTTGATTTGGAGAGGCCCAAGAGCACATAGCGCATTTAGTCAACTTGCTTTACAAACCAAATGGGGAGAACTGGATTACTTGATTATTGATCTACCACCAGGAACCGGGGATGTTCCACTATCTCTCGCACAGTTGCTCCCTCTATCCGGGTCAGTAATTGTATGTACCCCGCAGGTCGTTGCACAAGATGATGCAAGACGTGCAGTTAGAATGTTCCAAGAACTCGGCATTCCAATATTGGGACTCGTTGAGAATATGTCCTACTTCGTGGCTGACGATGGCAAGGAATATGACATCTTCGGTCGTGGGGGTGGTGAACAAATGGCTGCGGCAATGAATGTTGACTTCCTTGGTGGGATTCCAATTCACCCAGACATGAGAGTTAGTGCTGACACTGGCGAACCACTTAAAAACTGGAAAATCAACGACACAATGTCAAAAGCATTTGACAACATGTGCAGCAATTTTATTTCATCCGCTGAATCTACAACCCTAGACCCCCCAACCCTATCCATCAGCTAAAAAATAAACGATGTCAAAACGGGGACAGTCCCCAGGGGTCAAAACGGGGACAGTCCCCAGGGGACAGTCCCCAACAAAAACGCATTTACAGCATGATATCAGGGTTTTTAGTATCTTTTTCCGGGGACTGTCCCCGGGGGACAGTCCCCAAAATTAACTGAGAAATATTAGCATCATTGAAGTCACAAGTCCATTACTCACCCCATGCACAATCATGGGTGGAAGTAACGTCCCTCTCCACTCACGCAAGAGATTCATACCGATTGCAATTCCCATTAAAGCTGGAATAACAGCCCAGCCCTGGGGATGAATTGCTGCAAAAATAAACGAAGTGACAAGTACACTTCCACTCACGCTCAATGCAAATGTGACATTTTTTGATGATGAGCGAAGTTGGCGATATAACACACCGCGAAACATTGTTTCCTCAACCACTGGCGCAGCAATAGTTGCTAACACAATAAGTAATATTCTCAAATGCAGATCGCCATTTGCAATTTCCAAAACTATTGGGTGAGACCCTCCACTTGTACCACCAAATGGATCGCCACCTGTTCCACCTGCCAAAGTTCCTTGGAAGAATAATAATATCATCGTGATAATTATGCCTATGCCAAGAAACGGAAGCATCATTGCGTATCCAGAAACTCCCCAAAATATTTCTTTGAAAAGTCCAGCACCTCGAGTCCATCCAATATCCAATCGAATTTGTCTCCATGAAACACCACGAAACCTCGCCCAAAAGAGAGCACAAAGACTCCCAAAAAAAGCCAGAAGAGAAAATGACATTTCTAGTGACGGGTTATCTTCCACAAATTGCTGGCCAATCCATTGTGCGCTGGTTATCAATGCCATAAAGAGAAAAAGCCACAATGCAAAGACTTCTGCATATATTCCATGACGAGGTTTTTCAGGATTAAGACCTGATTGAACCTGATGGTTGAGTGTTCTGACAAGCATAATGATTAGTCCAATAAACCCAACAACTGCTGCAAATAGTATGAATGCCATTATTGCCCCTGCTGTGAATACTTTTATACTCGCAACTTTCCCCATCTCACGGCGTTTCTCTTGATCCGCCTCTACCAAAATTCCAAACCAACCAAGTTGAGTTTCAAGAGATACCGAATCAGGAATCGTTTCCCCATTTGCTCGTTGGTCAAGATATTCTTGCGTTTTCCATTGCGTTTCTGTGAGGGACCGTTGTGCTTTCTCAAGTTCAACACGCATTCGAAGTGCTGATTGTTTCGCTGCCTCGGGGTCCCCCATAGCAATCATAAAGGCCATATACCGCTGTCTTTGCCCAATGGAGCCAGCATCAAGAAACTCTGCTTGCGTCGCAATTTCCTGTTCTGCGCCAAGTACTTGGGCAATTCCAAGTAAATATTCTGCCTGTAGTTGAACCAATACTAGCCCAATGGGATCAGAATCTTCCGAATTACTCTCTTTTGCCCTATCTGGGATCGCTTGAAGGATGGCTAACCCAAGAACAAACACAATTATAAGCCCCCAAGCAACTTTAACAAATGGAGGTCGATGGTCTTTCATATCTCAATAATACCATCGTAGAGTTGACAAAATGTGCCTTTTTCGGTACATTTCCATGTTCGCCCTTTTATATCAAGGGCTCAGAAGGAAATAAGATTATGCCACGCCAAACAACATTTGCAAAACAAGGTGAAGTAGAACCTCAATGGCGACACGTCGATGCTCAAGGACAGACTCTTGGCCGCATGGCGACTACAATCGCAACTCACCTAATGGGAAAACACCGACCCGAATGGACACCACACGTTCTCACCGGAGATTTCGTTGTTGTTACGAATGCTGAAAAGGTCCAAATGACCGGCAAGAAAATAGAGCAAAAAACGCAACTCGTGTACAGTGGTTATCCCGGTGGTCTCAAAGCTCACAAGTACAGCGACATGATTGAAGCACATCCAGAGCGAATTATTGAACAAGCTGTTCGTAGGATGTTGCCAAAAACTAAACTGGGCAGAGATATGTTCCGTCGCCTAAAAGTTTACAGCGGAGACACTCATCCGCATACAAATCAAAAACCAGAAGCACTCGCGTGCTGAAGCAATAATGTTACCGGCGTTCGGTAGCAATCCAACAAGTTCTCAAGAGGAGCTCCAAGAGCTTACGAACAAATGACAGAAGATCAACAAACAAACGAAGCAACCCAGAAAGTTGCAACCGAAACAAAACCAACCCCTGCTGCAAACCCACCAAAAGATGGGCACTGGTGGTGGGGAACTGGGCGCCGAAAAGCTGCTGTTGCACGTGTCCGCATCAAGCCAGGCACAGGCGTATTTAATGTAAACAAGAAGGACCTCACCGAGTATTTTTCTGAGATTCGCGACCACAAAGATGTCTTGAGTGTTCTTGAAAAGACAAATACAAAAGGATCCCTCGATGTGTTTGTGAACACAAACGGTGGTGGCTATACGGGACAAGCAGGTGCCATTATTCTTGGTCTTGGTCGTGCTCTTGCAAAGTTTGACCCATCGCTTGATTCAACGCTTCGTTCCAATGGGTATCTTTCACGTGACCCTCGACGTGTTGAACGAAAGAAACCTGGTCAACCTGGAGCACGTAAACGTTTCCAGTTCTCAAAGCGTTAAACCATTTACTACCCAAACAACAAACCCATTGGACCAATTTTGGTTCAATGGGTTTTTTACAGTTTACTGGGAGGAAAATCAAAAACAATCCGCGGGATCGTTTATTCTTAGTGCCAAGCGCGTAACTGACGTGCAATCCAAATTGGTGATCTTCCCATTAGAGATGCTATCTCTTCAACCGTTTTGGGACTTTTAGACCATCCGTACCGAAGTGATAAAATTTGAACTAGTTCATCTGAAGTCTTCTTTGCAAGAACAGGTAAATTCTCAGTGGGGAGTAAAAATGACCACGGAACAATTTGATGGAAAGGGCAATGTAATTGGATTTTTATATATTTCGCAGCAGCTCTTTGTGGTTTAGAGTGTTGATCAAATAAAGACAGACTCCTATCAAGCACAGATGCTGGAGTTTTGTGTACCATTTGTCCCTTGGAGGGGTCCAACTTCGAGCAGGTTTCTCCAATAACTTGAATCATGTGTTTCAATAGGGAATCCAAACGATCAGCTGGTAATTCTTGCAAAGGACGACCTGCATGTTGCACCGCCACTGCAAGCGAAGAGTGCATTGCTCCAACAACGAGTTGTTGCTGAAGTAAAAAAGACCACCGTAAATCTGTCTCTATACGATCGAGAACTCTTAACGATGGAGAATACCCTATATCTTTAATGAGTAACTTTGCTCTCCTTCTGAGCAAGTGCATAGCGGAAACAACCGCCGTTTCATTGTGTAGGATTGAACTTTCATAAGGAAAATCCAATGAATCGAGTAAGAGAATTGCAGGAGTAACGTTCTGCGAAACTTGAGCACCAAGAATTACTTCTTCGGAATCCTTTCTTGAAAAGATATCCAATTCAACATGTGAAACATCTAGTTTTTTCAAACGAGTGGATCTCATACGAGCCAATGTTTTTTGCATGGACCCCGCGGTTCGTTGATATCTTCCTTCCAGTTCTTTCCAAGAAGTCCCGACACGTAATTCTTGTTCTATCTCTTTAACATCAGTTCTGGATAACGACCTTGTTTGACGGAATAATTGTGCTACCTCTTTCTGTTGTTGAAGTAATAGTCGAATAGTTTCATGATCTCTACCAGATTGTTTTGATATATCTACCGCCGCTTCACTCAACGACCTCATCTCTCCCTTTAAACTCATTGCAAACGAAACTATTTCTTTTTTTTCTTCATCAGAAAGTCTTGAAAAATTTGATGCTCTTTTCATTCTCTCTTCATTCTGATTTGCAAACTGCTCAAGCATTGCAGAAGAACTTCCGAGTCTCCTTCGACCATTACTCTCAAGAACCCAATGAAAAACAAGCCCCTCGCGCCGTAATCTACTTAGGGTTCGTAGTGATACATGTAATTTTTTTGCTGCTTGCTTTACATCCATCATCCCATCTGGCGATAAATCTAACGTTCTACTAACAATTGCTATCAAAGCAACAATGTCCCCAAGCAATGCGCTACCTAATAGTGTTGGTTGGTTCACTTCATCTCCACGATATCCTGTAATCCTGAAGACAATGTAATCATATGGATACAGCCTATTTTCTTCCAACTCTTGAAGTAATTGTTCGGCGGCTTCCATTTGCTGAACACGAATTTTCTCTGGCGCTCTAGCAATTTCTAAAGCGAAGTTTCGCATATGTCTGATAAAAAATCGCGGTGCAATTGGCATATAATCAAATGCCAAATAAGTGAAGTTGACGAACCTCTTTCAGGATTCCGCAAGACTTAGCAAGTGAATAAAACAATTGAAGTGAATCCACATGAGCATCTATAAATTCATATTGCATGTGCTTTGTTAGATATTGAATTGCCAAAGGTGCATCCCATCCACGACCAGTAGCATGCTTTGAAACGATCTGCTCTATTTTCTGTGTATTAAATGCAAGTTGGCGTTGAAGTAGCATCGAAATCTTTTGCACAAGCGTTTCCGATAAATCCATTTGGCAAAACCATGCAGCAAACACAAAGGGTAATCCGGTTTGTTGCTTCCACGCTTGGCCTAAATCTAATGTGTACTCGAATTCTGATTCACACTCACTAGTAACAACTTTGTCCCCAATGATTAAAACTGTTTCCGGCCAGAGTGAATCGCATGTGTTCATTGATCGAATATCGGTGGAAACAACTTCTGGATGTATTGCATACAACTCTTGTAACATTATTTGTAACAATGCAACTGAAGTATGGCTATCCGAATCACAATGAACCTTGGTAATATTATTTAAAGGCACTCGACTACACAACTGCACTGTGAGTGATTCTCCATCACTACTCAACACACCAACGGGTAAAATTCCCAATTCCATTGAGGTTTGTTGATAATCAATTGATGAAGCAAGTGCTACGTCTACCTCATTACGTTCTAAACTGCCAATCAAATCACTTGGGACCTTTTCTATTACTTGGATCCCATCTACGTCAGAAATACCATCAACCATGGGGGCTGCGTTCAAAAAATTTACAACACCAATACGAATATTCTTGGTCATAACTGCTGTCATCTACACATCATAGCCCCTTACTGTCGAAAAAACCAAATTAATGATCGTTATCGGTCATAGAAGATATTTTCTTTCTTTCGTGAACTTCCACCTGTGAGTTACCGATACATAGGTGGACATATACATGTGTTCTCGAGCCCAAGCAACGAGAGGCAATATAAGGGACCGCCCACGGGCCGACCCACTTCGCTCTTAGCGTTACTTGGGCTCGACGACACAAGTCATAAACTCTCTTCTCTTCTCTCTAAAAACGTTTGTTCCCGTCACTAGTGACGGGAACCGTTTTTTTTTATGCTCGGGTATTTATTGCCTACGCGTGTTTGTGGCTCAGCACTGGTGTCACAATTTCAACTGATGGTTCGATGTACGACCGATGCACTTTTGGTGAAATACGACTGATGATTGCGTGTGGTACAACACCTGCAACCTCAGCTAAATTCGCCAACGTCGCTTTGCTTTCCCTGTCAACCGATAGTAATTCAATCCCGCACCCTACTCCTAGTTGAGTAATATTTGTTAGATCCACAGCAATTTGATCCATACAAACACTGCCAACTACCGGTGCGTCTCCAAGTGGAATTTTAAAATGTTCATCGTAGACCCGAACAAATGCTCCTTCACGGTTTCCCTCTTCGCCAACACCAATTGGATATCCAGCTGCATATCCAACAGGAACAATTCCTATGTTCGAGTTTCGTTTTGATGTCCATTTACCAGAGTATCCAACATGTTCCCCAGCTTGAACTTGTCGAACATGCGCTAGTCGTGATCGCCAAGTAACAACTGGGGAAATACCTTGCAGTAGTTTTACGCCAGTGGGGGCAGCACCTGTCCAGGCTAGACCAACGCGAACCATGTTGCGGTGAGACCATTTCCATTGAACAGTCGCAGCAGTATTTGCTTCGTGCAAAAAGCATTCTGGAGACAAAGGAGAATGAAGTGAATCAAGTACTTTGTCGAATCTATCGTGCTGAATTCGAGTCAGCTCTTCATCGTGAGTTGCCGAGATAAAGTGTGTTAGTAGTCCAGTTAAATTAAAATGGCGATTTGATCTAATTGTATCGATTAATTTTTTTGCTTCTGCCAGGACACAGCCACCTCGGTGAAGCCCAGTGTCAATTTTTACTTGAACGTTAAGGGTTATTCCATACCTACTTCCAATAGATTCAAGTGCTCGCATGTGATCTTCGCCGTGCACTACAAGATGCACGATACCTTGGCTCAACCCTCTATAAATTGGATGAAAGCGGTCAAAAGTATGTACTGGTGCAAAAACTAGGATAGGAGTGCTTACACCAGAGACAAGGAGTTCTCCCGCCTCATCCGCGCTGTATACAGCGAGTAAATCAGCATGTTTTGAGAGTTCTGAGGAAACCTTGACTGCTCCCAAACCATATCCATCAGCTTTAACAACCGCACAGAGTTGACATTGTTGACCAATATGCTTGCGAATCACGCTACAATTACGGTTTATTGCTCCAAGATTAATATTTACAGCACTGTGTTGTATTGTTTGAAACGTGTGCATCCGTGCAATTCTTACAAAACTTTCTACCTATGTATTCAAGAACAAAAACCTTCCAAGGTACTATCGTCCACGTAGCGATTCTACCACCAAAACAATAGAACACCGATGACTACACCAAAAATTGACCTTGAAATCTTTGACACAAAGCAAACGTTTGCAGACATAGGCCTAAACGAGAATCTGCAAAAAGCTGTTGACAAAGCGGGCTTCAAGCACCCCACTATTATTCAATCGAAACTCATCCCACTTGCCATCACCGGAATCGATGTCCTTGGACAATCCAGAACGGGTTCTGGAAAAACCGCTGCCTTTGGACTACCTGCTTTAAGTATCCTAAAAGAAGAAGACGCATACGGGGCATTAATCCTAGTTCCAACACGGGAACTTGCTATCCAAGTAGCTACCGAACTTGAAGAACTCGGTCAGTTTACAAATCTCAAAGCCGTGCCGATTTATGGCGGACAGAAAATTAATACACAGATAACAAAACTAGAGAAACGTCCACAAATTATTGTCGGAACTCCAGGTAGAGTCATGGACTTACACCAACGCGGACATCTTCCATACGACCGTATCAAGATTGCGATTCTTGACGAAGTTGACCGCATGCTTGACATCGGATTCCGTGATGATATTCGTAAAATTCTTGGTGGCTTAAAACAAAAACATCAGACAATTTTTGTTTCGGCAACGATTTCAGATGAAATTAACCGGCTCTCTAAAAAGTACACGAACAACGCTAAGTTGCTTGACGTCACCTCATCGTCTGGCTCCCTAACAGTAGCGCAAGTTAGCCAAGAATATTTACCAGTAGAACCATGGGACAAACAACGTTTGCTTTTCCACTTACTAACTCATGAAGAAGCAGCGATGACACTCATCTTTTGTAAAACAAAAGCAACCGTCGACAAACTGACGAAGTTCCTTACAAAAAAAGATATCGATGCAGCTGCCATTCATGGTGACTTACAGCAGTCCAAACGCAACAGCGTAATGCAGCAATTGCGAGATGGAAAACTTAGTGTATTGATTGCTTCTGACCTTGCCTCCAGAGGTATTGATGTTGAAAACATAACCCACGTAATAAACTATGACGTTCCTGAAGATCCTGAAATTTATGTTCACCGAATCGGTCGTACAGCTCGTGCAGGCCGCGGTGGCATTGCGTGGATGTTCGTCACGCCAGAGCAAGGGCAACTTCTTACCCAAATTGAAACGCTCACTAATGTAGAAGTACCCATAAAAGAATATCCTGATTTTGTTCCAGGACCCGAACCAAAAAGGGTTCGGGAGGAACGTCAGAAAGAAGAAGAACGCATCGAGAAATCTAGGGAAGGAAAAAGCCGTACGAAAGTCGACATCCCAAGCGAACAAGAAGGCAAAGACGATAGCAGTTTTCCAGGCGGTGTTGTACCAAAGGGACTACCAAATAAACGCATGGGCGGACGTGTTCGCACTCGAAGAAGATGAGTATCTTTATTTCAGATGATGTTCGAAATGCCCTTGCCAACGGTGAGCCAGTTGTTGCTTTAGAAACCGCAGTCCTAACTGCTGGTCTACCTAAAACGTCATGGATTGAAGAGTATGGGGAACGTCCAAATATTATTGATGCTGAGTTACCCATCAATATTGCTCTGGCACAAGCAATGACCCATACTGTGCAATCTGGCGGAGCGACACCAGCATGGATTGCTGTGGTTGATGGAACACTGAGGATTGGGTTGTCTCCTGAAGAAATAGTTGAACTTGGAACCAATCCAAATGCTGGGAAAGTTTCGCTAGCCACCTTTGCACAAACAATACAACGTACTGGTTCTGCTGGAACAACCGTAGCAGCAACGTTAGTTGCATGTAGACTTGCGTCGAAAGAAAACCCGATACGCGTTTTTGCTACTGGCGGTATAGGCGGTATCCATCAGAACTGGGCGAATCGTCTTGATGTTTCGGCTGACTTAACTGCCTTAGCAACAACCCAAACCTGCGTTGTTGCAAGTGGGGCAAAATCAATTCTTGATATTCCTTCAACTGTAGAAGCTCTTGAAACAATTGGTGTTCCTGTTCTAGGTCTTGGAAATTCATTGTTCCCACGTTTTATCGAAAAAAATACAGATGGCGATCCATACGTTCACCAAGTCGATTCTCCAGATGATGTTGCAACGCTTTGCAAACATCACTGGCATAATCTTCATTTGCCATCGGCTATCTTCGCAACACTCCAGGCACCGCCAGATGTTGCTCTGGAAGAAGGCGAGTTACAAGAAGCGCTTGTACACGCTGAAAATGACTGGGCAGGGTTAAACCAACCATCTCCTACAAGAACCCCGTTCCTTCTGGACAAAATGGCTAAAATCACTGGTGGCAAATCGCTTGTGGCAAACCTAGCTCTGCTCTGTAACAATGCGGGAGCTGCTTCTGAGATCGCCATCGCACTAACAAAGTGACTCTCGCCTAGCATTCAGGTATAATTACTAACACGGGTTTAGGGGGAATGGATCTACAACATGACTGAACCACAGACAGAAACTATTACTGGTTTCCTTGATTGGGAAACTCCACATGAGGGACGTTTGCGCCAGTGGGAAAACGGTCCTATTTCTGCTGAAACAGATCCGTACCTTCCTGCAGTTCTAAAAGAAGAGTACCCGCTTCGTGCAGGTCAAATGCTAACAGCAACTGTTATACAAAAAAAATCTAAAAATAAGAAGAAGGGTAAGCCAAGAAACGTTCGTCCCGTCGTTTCGCACATAACTGCTATCGAGGGCATCAATCCATCGGTGTACGCCAAACACTGTCCATTTGAAGAAATGACCGTCATCGACCCTCAACCTCGCATCACTCTTGAACACAAGGGTTGCCCCCCCGCTTGTCGTCTCATCGATTTATTCTGCCCAATCGGCTATGGAACTCGCGGCTTGATTGTCGCCCCACCTAAAGCGGGTAAAACAGTTTTACTTCAGAATATTGCTCAGGGTATTCATCACAATCATCCAGAAATAGAAGTCGTTGCGCTTCTTATCGATGAGCGACCCGAAGAAGTTACTGAGTTCAAACGAACAGTCCCAGCTGAAGTACTTGCCTCTTCAAATGACCAAGATGTCGACGAACATATTGAACTTGGCATCATGGCAATTGAGAGAGCGAAAAGAAAACTTGAAGCAGGCAAAAATGTCGTTGTACTTCTTGACTCTCTTACTCGACTTGGCAGAGCATTTAATAACTCAAAGAAATATGCAAACAGTGGCAGAACCATGTCGGGCGGTTTGGACGCAAAGGCTCTCGATTTACCTAAACAACTGTTTGGCGCGGCCCGAAATGTCGAGCAAGAGGGCTCGTTAACAATTATCGCAAGCTGCCTTGTCGATACTGGTTCGCGAGCCGATCAAATCATTTTTGAAGAGTTCAAGGGAACCGGAAATATGGAACTCATCCTTGACCGTTCCATTTCAGAGCAAAGGTTATTTCCTGCAATCAATCTCGCTGCTTCAGGCACCCGTAAGGAAGATTTACTCATGACACCAGAAGAGTGCAAGACCGTCATTGCATTGCGAAGGCGACTTCTCAACATGAAACCTCCCGTTCAAATAAAACAATTGCTCGCGGCCCTAGAACGATTTGAAACGAACGAGCAACTCGTAGGTGGATAATGGCAAAGCAAACCGACCCACGATTGTTGCAAGCCATGCAAGCAATTGCATCTGGACAATCCACACAAGCGGAGGAATTGTGCCGGCTAGTCCTAACTGAACGTAAACGTGATGACCTTGCGATGGCATTGCTTGCTCAAGCGTGTAATAGTTCTGGCAAGTACGACGAAGCAATGCAACTCATAAAGAGCGCAATCGCTAAGAACAACAAACGCGCTGACTACCATGGTCTTCTTGCAGACATGTTGACGACTCAAGGTGATTTTCGAGGTGCTCTTGGTGCGTACGATAAGGCACTGAAACTCCAGCCAAACCATCATGGAGTTATTGCGGGTAAGGCTAATACGTGGCTAAGGATGAACAAACCACAAAAAGCAATACAACTTGTTGAACCCTTAGTAAAAAAGGGTGGTGAAGATTTGACAATTTCAATTGTCTACGCCAAAGCACGTATTGAACATGGGGACTCAGAAAGTGCAGCAGATGTTCTTCTTGCAAGATTACCAGCAACACAGGAGCCTATTGAGACACGAAGAACACTCTACTTTACACTTGGCAAAGCAATGGAAAAAGCGGGCGAATATAAAAGTGCCTTTGAAGCATACGAAGAAGGTAACAAATTGTCTGCCTCTGGCTTTGACCTAGACGCATGTGTTAAAGGGCATGACGACATTATCAAGGCATTTCCTGTTGATTCATTTGCGTCGATGCCAACCTCCAATAACGAGGACACCTCACGAGTTTTCATCGTGGGGATGCTTCGCAGTGGCTCAACGTTAACAGAGCAAATCATTGACGCCCACCCTCTTGGACGCGGGCTTGGTGAACTTGAATCGTTACCGCGATTGCTCAGCAATACTTTCGGTGAGGATTCGTTGTCTGCTCAGTGGTCTGCCCTTTCGGTTGCACAACTTGATGTGATGGCTTCAGAATATTTGCTCAAATCATCTTGCAAAACCAATGAAAAAATCTTTGTTGATAAACAACTCGGCAATTATCAATTTGTTGGCGTTGTTAAAAAACTTTTTCCAAACGCAAAAATAATTCACTGCACAAGAAATCCTCTTTCAATGGGCATTTCTTGTTTTGCACAAAAACTGCCTCCGCATACAAACTCTTGGGCTAGCAAACTGAACTCGATTGGACATTTTTACAATGAATACATGCGGATGATGCGACACTGGAAAGCGTGTCTTGGAAGCGACATACTTGAGGTTTCCTACGAAGAACTTGTAGAAAATCAAGAATCCACGACGAGAAAGATTCTCGAATTCTGCGGACTTGAGTTTGACCCAAAATGCATGGAGTTCTGGAAAACGGGTCGTACCGTACTCACGCTCAGCCAAGACCAAGTTCGCAAGCCAATGTACGTCTCCTCCATAGCAAGGCACGAACAATTTGGTGAGTTACTCGATCCCTTGATAGACGCTTTGGGTGTTTAAACGTCCTTGCTTCGGTGACACCCACACAACATTATCGCTTTGAGAAAATGTTGTGTGGGTGTCCACTTAGCGAGTTGTTAAGCCTAGTTGTTAAGAATAGCTGCATAAAAGACAACACCC
>JACNLO010000056.1 GCA_014381555.1 Planctomycetota bacterium
CGCCAGTCATCGCCCTCCCATCAAGCCAAAACGCGCGAACGCCGTTTTCGCCTTCAGGGACAAGTGAGACAAAACCATGTTCACCAAGAACTCGGTCATCGTTAAGTGTTCCCATGAGTGACCATGTGTTTCCTGCGTCGTCGCTTCTGGCAACTGCGATGTCGTAGGCATATACGCCTGGTCCAGATTGTTGCGGCCAAGTCACAAAAAGTGTGCCATCGTTTGCAACACCAAGTTCTGGAAAGTCAGCCCAATTTGCAAAGAAGTTGTTCCCCCGAATAACTGTTTTAGAAGCACCCCACTTTCCGTCATCAAACTTTGCACACTTCAATGCCATTATTTTCGTTTCAGAATCAACTGGTTCAACCCACGTCATCCAAGCACCACCATCTGCTTCAACCAAATTTGGTGCGATAGCACCAGCAGAACAGGGGGAAGTAAGTAATCCAAAAGCGCAAAAAACTGGAATTAGCATACGTTAAGGATAGCATGTATCCATTTAATAGTTACATCAGTAATTATCGTGAAGGAGGAGCAAGCGGAAGTGCGAAATTCGACATCTCCGGTTCAGCGCTATAACAACCAAGCACCCAAGGGAAACCGTTTGGATCTTCGCTATAAGGCAATGAAGTATGGTAGTGATACCCGCGAATTGGGTCGCTATGTCCGTGACAATCATCAAGAGGATTGCCTAAATCGCTGTGCGCATCTATGCCTTCTGATTCGTATGGTCCAAAAATTGGATACCCATCAAACGAATACCCAACCACTCCGCTATGCCCATCCGTTTCCATCGCATCAAGTGCAGGTGACCACTGGTGGTAGTGGTACTCGCCCATCAACTGTGGGTGCCCATTGTATTCATCGAAACAGATTGTGCTTGGTGCGTCATTTCCACCATTGTCATACGGATTGTAAAAAGGGACACCGTTAACTGTAACTGAGATTGGTCCCCATTGGTTAAACACAACAACTGAGGGGTTGTTTGTATCAACTGGGTTCATAGGGATTCTGTAAGTACGGTTTTGTGCTGTTACTGTGTTTGGATTCCAGCAACCTGTCGAACCATCGAATGGACCAGTTGGGTGGTTTGGGATTCCGGTTGCAAAGACAACAACATGTTCTTGGTCATAATCAAAAGTCACAACAGTGTTATCCACAAAAGGATGAATCGACTCGCAGTCAGTCCCCCACTCATCTATTAACATCAGAAGATCACCAACCGAAACAATTCCATCCCCATTACAATCAGCGTTCTCATCGCTCGTACCCCATGAATCAATAATGGTTAAAACGTCACCAACACCAACTGCACCATCTACATTCACATCAGTTGCACACCCTATTCCATATGGCATTGCTAGAGAACTAGCACTAACAAACAACGCTGAAAAAACGGCAATTCTGCTTGGTATCCTCATAAAATTATCCTTTCGCCAACTAAAACGTACCTCATAAAACACTTATTGCCAAATTGAGATATTCTTTTATTTTTATGATATTCAGACTTAGTTGTCTCTTTTGCTCTGTTGTATTGTTCTAAATTGGTTGTTTGGGGTTACGAAGTGAATGAACTGCATAACCAGACAGCTGGCAAATAATGGGCTTATATTGTCTTTACACACTGGCGATGTAATGAGTTATGTTTACTCCACGAATTATTGTTTCACTTGCTGCTACTACACTTTTGCCTACTTTTGCTTTTGCTGATGGTCTTGGTCCGGCGGATGGATTCACCATTTTTACGATTGACTCTTACCAAGCAAACAATACCGATTGCACTGGGCGAATTGCCGTTGGTGGCGCGGCGGTATACAACAATTTTGGCGTTGGTTCTGGGCTCACAAATTCCAGCGGTGCAAGAGATGATTTGATTGTTGCTGGAACACTTAACTGGAACAACGGGCAAAGTTTTAATGGAAATGTGCAGGTTGCGGGCTCTTCCAACATGAATAACGTTGGCTTGCCAAATGGAATTGTCGGCAGCAACGTCACAATTGACTTTGATGATGCTGAAGAGGATTTGCAAGAACTTTCGGATGAACTTTTTTTAGAACAAGCAAACGGAACTGTTTCAAACACTTGGGGGCAATTAACAATGACTGGCAGCGATTCTGACTTAAATGTGTTTCACCTTACGCAAAACGACTTGAGCCCTCTTTGGGGATTATCAATTACAGTTCCGCAGGGCTCGACCGTCCTTATCAACGTCGATAATGCCAACATGCAACTCAACTATTTTCAGCCAGTTCTCAATGGTTGCGATGCAACTGATGTGCTTTGGAACTTTCCTAATTCAAGCACTGTGCAAATGAACGGCATTGGTTGGAAAGGAACAATTCTAGCCCCGAATGCAAGCATCCAGTTCAACAACGGACAAATTGATGGTGCGCTTGTTTGCCGCATAATTCAAGGTAATGGAGAATCACATCACGCCCCTTTTGATGGTGACCTCCCAACTGACGATGACGATTGCGACGATGACGACAACAACCCAATCGGTATCGCCATGTACGATTAGGTGACTGTCACTTGGGACACTGGTGACAGTCACTCAATAAGAGGTTCGGAAGATAGGGTGGAAGAGCGATAGGCATCGTAAGAGTAGAGAATGATGGCAATCCAAATCAGCGCAAAGACGATGATTTGGATTGCTCCGAAGGGTTCGTTGAAGAAAATAATGGCAAGAAGAAGTTGCCCAGTTGGTGCAATGTATTGCAGAATGCCCATAGTCGAGAGTTGCAACCTGCGAGCGCCACTTGCAAAAAGCAGCAGCGGCATAATTGTCACAAATCCACCTAGTAATAACCCCGCAATAATCCAAAATGATGCCTCTGGAAGAAGGCTCTCTCCTTTTGCCACAAACCAAACTTGAACAGCCAAACAAACCGGAAATGTCAAACCCATCTCAACTGTCAAACCCTCTATTGACTCCACCTCCATTGTTTTGCGAAGTAGCCCATACATCCCAAACGAAAAAGCAAGCGTAATAGAAATCCAAGGAAGAGAACCCTGCGCAACAGCAAGAAAAGTAACTGCACAGCCGGCAATTGCAACAGCAATCCATTGCAAACGACTAATTCGTTCACCCAAAAGTAAAAAGCCAAGAGCTACAGAAAAAAGTGGGTTGATGTAGTAGCCAAGAGATGACTCGGTTAATCGATTCCAAACAACTGCTAATACAAAGACAATCCAATTAATTGAAATGAAGAAGGTTGAGCCAAGAAGTAGCAGCGAAGTACGTTTGTCTTGAAGAGACCTCATACATTGCATTAACTTTTTTCTATAGACAAGCAACAAAATCAAAAGTGGTAGACCCGAGAGCACTCGCCAAACAAGTAACTCAACAATCGGAACCATAATTAACAATTTAAAATAAAGTGGCGTAACGATTGCCCACCAAAGATACGAACCGACAGCAAACATCACCCCCGCTGAGGACTTAGATATCTTTGTCAAGCGATGAGATACCAGAGTGGGAATAGGAAGATCCAAATCACATCGACAACGTGCCAATACAAACCACCACACTCAACTGCTGAGTAGTACCGCTTCGTAAAATCACCGCGTTGTAATCGCCACATCAACCATAGCAAGACAATCATTCCAACTATTACGTGAATACCGTGCAATCCTGTCATCAAGAAATACAAACCAAAGAAAAGGTGTGCATTTGCCGGTTTGTGTTCATCGAGTTGAGGAACTGCAGGTCTTTTATAGACCGCCATTCTTTGGGCTTCGGACGCACTTTCAGGAGCAAGACCTGTTGGTGCTTGCATTGCGTTTGGTACAGAAGAACGTGGGAGAGAATCAAGAAATGACTTTGGTTCTTCCTCTTCAACGGCCGCAACTGGAGCAACTTCTATCTCTGCTTCAGTTTCCGTTTCTACAATCTCAGTTTCAGAATTATCCGTTGTGGCAATCATTAATGTACGAAGGTACGCAATGATGTCCATAATACCTGCATCCTTAAGCATAGGATTGCCGCCCTTCGGAGGCATTTGCAATTGCAAAATACTATCTGGAGCATTTGCTGGTCGACCAACTTTAATGAACTCTAAAAGTTCAGCATCGTCACGGTCTAGAACAAATGCACTTGTATTAAGAACTGTTCCCTGTCCGGGAATTCCTTCGCCAGCAGCACCATGGCATGAACGGCAAGTTGCATCCCAAAGACCTTTACCAACAGAAGCGTCACCAGCTAAAGCTACAGTTGCACCGCTTCCTCCTCCACTTCCACCATCATGTGAGACCTCATAAAAACCCATGCCACCAACAAGATGGTCGTGGAATTTATGTTGGTACTCAACTGACTTAATCGCCATAAAAATAGCAGCGCAAACAAACGTAATCCCCAGTGCCATTGCAGCCATACGGCGCATGCCCTTTTGCACATAGGTAATTGCCATAGCCATTGTCAAACTACTAATGAGTAGAACAGCTGTGTTTGCAGCACCGTATCGTTCATCTAAAAACTGCTCACCCCACACAAAGAGGTCGGGATGATTTGCGCGAAAAACTGCATAACCGCAAAACAATCCACCAAACAACAATATTTCTGTTGCAAGGAATAACCAGATACCCAACTTCGCGGCGTCGTGCTGTTGCGACATATCGCGATAGTGGTGTTGGACATTTGGCTCGTGGCATTCAGACATATCGTAAAACTCCAAAAATCAGGTGACCCATGTGCGGGTTTGTGACTAGAAAAGGAGAAGTATAGCCACTTTTAGCACTTGATTTCGGCGTTTTTCCGAGCATAAAACCACCAATTTACAACTAAACAAGTCAAGTAGTAGCCAGCAAAGCCATATAAGGCGTACTGCGGGGTTCCTGCTTTGATTTGGGTAGCGAAAATCTTAGGAATTAGGAAGGCACCATAAGCCGCAATCGCAGCCGTCCAGCCAAGGACTGGTCCGCGTTGGTCACGATTAAAGATGACGCCAATCATCCTAAATGTGGAGCCGTTGCCAATACCTGTCGTCGCAAAGAGCAAGATAAAGAGGAGCAAGAATGGAATGAAGTATTGCTTTGGATCTTCAGAAGTCATTGCTAAAGAAACAAAGTAACCAGCACCAATCGTTGCACCAATCATAATGATGGTGTCCCAGTGGGTAACACGGGCACCGCCAACTTTGTCAGACAGCCACCCTCCAAGCGGTCGAATCAAAGCGCCAACACCAGCACCAATCCAGATGAATCCTGCTGAGGAAAGTCCTGTTGATTGCCCAACGTTCTCGCCAACTGCGATTACACCAAAGACATCATCAATCAATTTAGGAAACGCATTTGCGTAACCAATGAATGAACCAAATGTCATCACATATAGATACGTCATAACCCAGTTGTGCTTCTCTCTAAAGATACTAAATTGACCTTTAAGGTTTTCCTTGGTTTCTTTTGGAGTCAATAACCTCATCGCAAGCAAGGTGACGACAACCGCAACAACAACAACAAGGAAGGTTTTAATAAGAACAGGGAATCCGCCCCAAGGAATAATCAATAAGAAAATACCAACTGTAGCGCCAATATAACCAAGGATTGTGAGCCACAAATATTTTGCAACTGCAACAGGAGTCGAGCCGCACTTGTGGAATGGCATGTTATGCATCATCAAGAATGCAAGAATCGCAAAGAAGGCAAGGATAGGAACCCAGACAAGTCCTGCGTTTGCAATAAACATCGTTGTTTGCGAACCCTCTGGACCATAGGTATATCCGTCACCACTAAGTGAACCAAAGATTGGGAAAGTGATTGCAAACGGAATCAAGAATTGCATCACACTCACGCCAAGGTTGCCAATGCCAGCGTTTAATCCAAGAGCAAGACCTTGGTCTTTCTTTGGATAGAAGAAACTAATGTTTGACATGGAAGAAGAGAACGCCCCGCCACCTACACCTGATAGCGCTGCGAGAAGAATGAAAACATAAAACGGTGTTGTGTGATCTTGCAAGGCAATACCTGCACCAAGTGCGGGCAGCATCAACAAAATCGTAGTCATGAACTTCACGTTCCGACCACCGCAAATCGCAATCATAAAAGAGTTTGGAATTCGCAACGTAGCCCCCGCCAAACCTGCAACCGCAGGTAACGTAAAGAGTAGAGCTCGGTACCCATTGTTGTCATAGAACTGCCCGTCATTCATAAATGTAAAGTTGAATAAATCACCACCACTACCAAAGTGAATCTTCTGAATATATTTGGCAACCATGCCCCAGTAAATCCAAACGGAGAACCCAAGAAGAAGGTTTGGAATTGATACCCAAAGGTTTCGGGTAGCAATTTTCTTACCTGTGCTTTCCCAAAAGCCCTGATCTTCTGGATCCCATTTTTCTAACTTTGACATGGTGTGATTCCTTAAGTGTAATTAGAGAATGACTTCGGGTTCTGTTTCGGAGTCAAGACGGAGTAAGTGATCGACTGACAGTGGCCCTGCGCCACGCCAGATAAACAAAACAAGAGTAAAGAATGTGAAAGCTGAGAGTTGGAAGTCAACGTTTGCAAGGAAACTTCCTTCCCATGCACCTGTGAGTGATACGACTGTGGCGCCAGCGAGAATAATCGCGTTTGCAGCAGCAGCTACTCTGGTTGCTATACCAAATACAAGTGCCGAACCGCCAATCACATGGGCAAATACAACTGACCATGCAATCATTTCTTGCCCTTGGGCAAGTTCGGCCCCTCCAAGATTTAAAGCTGACTCTAAGGTCTTCATATTCATGATGAAGTATACACCCTTGACTACCAACGCAACACCAAGGTAGATACGAAGTGCATCCATTGGGCGAAGGTGGGCAAGTCCTGGGATGAGTTCGTGGACTGGCTTACGGTCGACCCGTTCAGCTTTGCGTCGTACCATTGCAGCATCGAATTTTTCTTTTGCGTCTGTTTCTTGCTCCGGTCGGAATCTAACTAAAAGCGAGAAGAAAGCAGCACCGCAAACAGCAAACCCAAGAATTAGGAGTGCCTGTTGGTAAGTTGTACTCTCTGAACGAACAAGGAAACCAGCAGCAACAGCGCCTGCATTACCGCCTGCGCCAACGATACCAGCAACTGAACCGATATATTTTTTGTTAATAAACGGAACTACTGAATACGTTGCACCTTCAGACATTTGCACGAACAAACTAAAGATAATCATCATTGGAATTGCAAGTGCTAGTACTTTCATTTGAGAGAAGAAGATGAGCGCAACGCCTTCGATTAATAGCGCGATAAAGAGCCACTTCACACGACCTTTAAGCCCGCCCTTCATGACGAACCTGTCACTTATAAAACCACCCGTTGTACGAGCAAAAATATTCATTAAGCCAAAGAGACCCGCAACAAGACCGGCTGTCTTAATACCAAGCCCGAATTCATCCATGTAGTAAATTGCTGCGATATTGTTGATTGTTAATTCAATACCGAAACATGCAGCATATACGACGAATAGCGCCCAAACACGATAATCAGAAGCCGCTTTCCAAAACGCTCCTTTAACTTTTTCAGGTGGATCGTATTCACCTTTTTCTCGTAATTCCTTAATGTTCCCATTCGGGAAGTCAGTAGTGAAGAAGTAATACGCAAGACCAGTTAAGAAACAAACACCACCAGCGACAACCATTGCCAAGCGCCAACTTGATGCGTCTGTAAAGCCAACCCAAATAAAGGCACCAAAGACGAGTGGCATTACCATTTGCGTTACGCCGCCACCCAAGTTACCCCAACCAGCAGAGGTTGCGTTTGCAGTACCCACAACGTTTGGTGCAAACATCACAGATGTGTGATACTGCGTAATGACAAAGGAAGCTCCAATTACACCGATACCTAATCGGAAGAGCATAAATGACATGTAGTCGTTTGATAAACCGATTGCCATTACCGGCAATGAACCAATGAGTAGTAGCCATGTGTATGTAATCCGTGGACCAATTCGATCGCAAAGCCATCCAATGATTAAGCGAGCGAAAATCGTAATTGCAACCGAAGCAATAATTGTGTTACCAATTTGTTGTTTCGTCAGGTCAAGTTCTTCTCTGACCACTGCCATAAGCGGTGCAATTCCAAACCATGCAAAGAAGCATAAGAAGAATGCAAACCACGACATGTGGAATGCCCGCATCTGGCGGGTTTTCAATGAAAATAGATTGATACTTGTGGCTTTGTTTTTAATGTCCATGGTTTTGTCTGACCCTTTTATTCAAGCCCTCTGCCAAGAGTTAATAGTATGAATCCTCTGCCTGCCATTTAGTGAATTTTATCACAATACATGCCCAAAAGAAAGAAATAGAGATAAATTTATCATTGTTTTTTTTCAAAATGCCATTTAAATGGCTCTCATTAGTTATTTGGAAGGATTTCTTCCATTACGTAGTGAACAATTGCCCATCGATCATCGACTGGCATCGTATCGAATGACATCATTAACTGACCTCCACCGTAAGCACCTGGGACGCCTGTTGTGATTCGAATAAAAATATCCTCCGCTTCAGCGCCAACTTTCACATTGCCTTTAGACAAGTCAGCAGCGATAATCACCTGAGGTAATTCAGGAGCAAGTTCTCGCCAACTGTAATTAAGTTGATCTCCACCACTGCCATCTGCACCGTGACATGAAACACAGTTTTGAGCATATAGTTCTGCTCCCCTTTGTACGCTTGCTTGAGTTGCTGTTGGTGCTTCGCCTACGTGTATTGTGTTACCTGGCTGTGGTCCATCTACTCTAAACTCATTTAGAACATCAACAAGTGAGTCAATTTGTGCAACTGTTAGGTCTGGGAACGCTGGCATGCCCGAATCATCTAGTCCCTCTGCGATTGTTCTAAACAAATCCTCATCTGAAGCAACGCCATTATCGGTAGAAACGAAGTGATACGTTGCGCTTACAGTTCCATCTGAAACAAAGTTTCTAGGAAGTGCAGAGAAGGTTGGGGAATCCATACCTGCGCCATCACCATAGCCGTCTTCGCCGTGACAACGAGCACACTGACTTACATACAAAGGATAGCCAGCGAGAACATCACCCTGTGGTGTCTCAATACTCCTTGCAACACCGTCAGCAGTTGCTGAATTTGGCGAACCAAGCAAACCGCCTGAGATAAGGAAACCAATAGCAACGATTGCAAGGCCATATACGAGCCATGATTTATCGCTTCGAAGACCAAGTTCCCACTTTCGTTGGAATCGGTACTTTTGCGTTCTCACTGATTGCGGAACACGCACAAAATAGTTCACTGGGAAAGTCCAGAAGTGAACGAGTTTTGTAAATGGGAAATACGCGAAGAACAAAAGAGCAAGGAATACGTGCAGTTTCGTGAGGAAACTTGCAGATTCCATAAGTTCAGGCTGTGGTGTTAAAGTCCACAGACTCGCTGCCCAAGAAGAAGCTGTGTAGGTAATACCAAATATTTTATCAACGACTACTTGGTATAAAGCAATACCAACGATTGCAATGAGGAAACATTGAACGATGTAATCTTCTGGACGACTCATTGCGCGAACTTCTGCAGAACCGATTCGGCGGACAAGCGCCATGATGGAACCGACAAGGACAAGTAGTCCGCCTATAAGCGCGCTCCAAAAGAAGAAGTCAACCGCTGAACGCGAACCCATAACTCCGCCAATTAAACCGACAACGTGTCCAGCAAGCAAGAGGACGAGCCCCCAGTGGAACATAGTTGATGCAACACCAAGCAATTGCCGACCAAACAAGCCACTTGCTCTTGTACTCCAAGAGTATGGGCGAGTCGCCATTCGGATAATTGGGACTACGAAGAACAATACGATACAGATGTAAGGGAATACTCCCCATAAGAAGTTGTTCATGGCTGTTTTTGCTCCTGCGTCAGAATAATTTCTGAGACCTTCGATAAATCGTCTTTCTTGTTGGACAAGAACTTGGGTGTCTGTTGGAACGACAGTTGTCGTTGTTGTTTCGGTAGATATTGGTGAAGTAAAAGTTGGCGGTGGTGGAACGACTGCTTCAACTGCAGCAGTAGTAGTACCCCCACTAACTTCATGCGATGGACCTTGTGCAATAAAACGCACCATGAACCATGCGAGCACGGTTACGATAACCAACGAAACAAAGAATGTCGTCGATTCTGCTTTGCTTGCTTTCATGGTCGCACCTCTGGCATATTCATGTCATTCATAATTTCAACTGGTTCACTTTCATTGATTACGTTCAAAGAAACATTACCTTTTTGTTCATCGGGCGATTTCCACATAGGAACATCGCCAATCAGTTGGAGATCCTCTGCAGCAACTAGTTCAATCGCAGGAATAAGCAATCCGTAAATCGAATCAAATTTTGCAAACCCTCTTGCAAGTGGCGCCATGCCTGCGAGCAAATATTTTTCAATAAGCCGGCGACGAAGACCAAGCGTGTCTTCTTTCGAACTCTCAAGAGAAAGCGCCATAAATTCAAGCATGACTGGTAGGTAATCTGGCATTTCAATCGACCCAAGGTCAAATCCAAAATGTTCATACATACCACTGAGTTCAAGCATAAATGCGTTGCGTGGCGAAGTGCTAATACCACTGCATGTTGATGGTTCTTCAAACATGTGCGTGCCAAGATACAGTGGGCATGGAGGTGAAAGTTCAAGCGTCGAAACATATTCATGGCTTGAAGTAGCACCATCAGATTCAATGAACCTTTCAACTTGTTCAGCGACGTGTGGCATGCACAATCTCGTTTGGTCAAGCCACATTGCCAAACATGCATCATTGCGACGTGTTGGATTCACAAACAATTCTGCAAGCAAGCGATATGCGGTTGAAATATCACGCGTTTCCATGTTTAGCTTCCAACCTCTTCGCGGTTTCCGTGAAAAGTAGTGCTTCGTTGAGGCATATTACTTGGAGTCATTTCGCTAAAGCCAGCGTAGCCACGTTCGATATAAGGTGCGTTATCTGTTCGTTCTCGCCTTGTTGTCGGAACAACAAATCGTTCGTGGTAGTGAGCAAGTGAAAGAAGCCGGTGCATATCTTTCGCGTCTTGCTCTGTCAGACCCACTTTTTCGAGGACATCTACATCCGCCACGCCATCGACTCGGACACTTCGACGATATCCGCGAATGGCAAGTTGACGAAGAAGTGCAACTTCAATTTGGCTATCATCTCCTGCCGAGAACATCGAAGAGAGGAACTTGATGGGCAATCGGAATTCATCCATGTTCGGGAGAACTGTTTTACCGCCGACCATCGCTAGCGTATCTGAACCATCAGCTTTTGTTTTCACTGGGCTTTCAGGTGGAATGTAGAAAAGCGCAGGTAACGTTCTAAACTCTGGGTGGAGCGGAAGTGCAATCTTCCACTCTTTCACCATGCGGTAGACCGGTGATCGCTTACATGCATCGAGCCATGAATCACTTATACCTGCTTCTTTTGCAGCAGCGATTACTTCAGGATCATGTGGATCAAGAATCAATTCGCGTTGCGCATCGACAAGTTCGTTTTCTGGGAGGTTCGCAATTTCAGCGACCTTATCCATATCGTACAGAAGTGGACCCATGTAACGAATCCGTCCGGGGCAACTGTGGAAACATGCTGGTGGTTGCCCTGCTTCAAGCCGTGGGTAACACAAAAGGCATTTTTCCATTTTGCCTGTTTTCCAGTTGTAATACGGTTTTTTGTAAGGGCAAGAAGAAACGCAGTACCGCCATGCTCGACATCTATTTTGGTCGATAAGCACTACACCGTCTTCTTCTCGTTTGTAGCCAGCACCTGATGGGCAAGCGGCAACACAACAAGGATTCATGCAGTGATTACATATTCGTGGAAGGTACATGATGAATGAATCACGAAATTTCAATAGTGCATCACGTTCTGAGTCGCTCATGCCTTCGAAGTTGATGTCCATTGCACCTGTGCCTTCAGTCGTTGCACCTGCACCATTATCTTCCCAGTTCACTGCGTATTCAATTGGAATATCTTCTTTACCAGTGATCATCGACTTTGGTCTTGCGACAGGTTGTGAGTGTACTGTTGGTGTTGTGGAATGCAAATCTTCATACGTAAAAGTAAATGGACCTTGCCCGTAATACTCTTCCATTTGAGGCATCACGGGGTTGTAAAACAAGTTCATCATCGTCCAGAACTTTGAACCAATGTTCAACTTCGGACCATGGCCTTTAGTTTGGCTCCAACCGCCCTTGTACTTTTCTTGATTCTCCCATTGTTTTGGGTAACCAATTCCGGGCTTTGTTTCTACATTGTTCCAGAACATGTACTCAGCGCCTTCGCGGTTTGTCCATACGTTCTTGCATGCCACTGTACACGTGTTACATCCGAGACATTTGTCAAGGTTGAACACCATTCCCATTTGTTGTTTGACCAGCATTAGGCAGGTCTCCTATCTTGAGTTACTAACTTTAAAATCATTGTTATTAGTTTCATTTGGTAATTCAACTCCAACGCTTAGGCGTTTGGCACTAAGTGTGCGTCCTTATCTTGATACAGGACTTTTTTCGGCCCAGCTGCAAGAGGCATCTTTCGAATAAGAACAGCACAGTCACGTTCCGATGGACTTGGACCTTGATAATTCAAGAAGTATGTCCAGTTTGCGTACCCACCCATCATGCAGGAAGGGTTCATCATGACTCTTGTTGGTGCGTTGTTGTTACCGCCACGAAGATCTGTTACGCCACGCTTCCGTGCAAGTGGGGAGAATGGAACTGCAACATGTCGTTCAGATGAGTGGTACATAATGACCGACTCACGTGGGATAGTTCCACTGAGGACTGCACGAACATTGCAAATACCGTTTTCGTTATAAACTTCGACCCAGTCGTTGTCTTTCACGTCGATTTCTGCTGCGTCTTCGTCGTTAATCCAAACCACTTGGCCACCGCGGAACAAATTCAACATTTGCCAAGTGTCCCAGAACATCGAGTGAATAGACCATTTACCATGCGGAGTCATAAAGCGGAACACTTTTGAATTTGCTTCTGCTGTACTTGGTGAACAGTCACCAATTTTTACCATGTCAACCGGTGGCTTATACGTTGGCATCGATTCGCCTAATTCACGATACCCACGATGGTCAAAGTAAATTTCTTGACGGCCAGTAAGCGTATGCCATGGTTTTAATCGTTCAACGTTCATCGACCAAGGCGCATAAGTTCTTCCTGGGCATTCAATCGCTGACCAGTGTGGTGATGTCAGACTACGCCGTGGTTGCGATTGCAATTCAGGATAGTGATGATGTATTTCTTGGTCGCCTTCAACAAGGTCTGCAAGTGGAAGACCAACTCGTTTTTCAAGACCTTGGAAAATTTGATGTGAAAGTTCACCGTCTGATTCTGGTGAAATTCGTAAAATAGTTTCACAAACTTGCTCAGCGCGTTCAAGTGACGAACGGCCATTTATTTCTCCAACCAAGTAACTTTCTTTCAGTTTTTCGCAAACTTCAGTCAGATCGCCCATGATTCCTTTGCATCCATATCCGTTTGGTTTACAAACGTTTGGACCAAAGGTCACATACCGTTCAAGTATTTTTGTGTAATCACGCTTAACGATTTTAACTTTCGGGAACGTCTTACCTGGAATGGCTTCACATTCACCGTTGTACCAATCGTATATTTCGCCCATAGGTTGCGCCATTTCATCTTTGGAGTCAGTGATCAATGGTTGCATCACCATGTCTTCAAACTCATCAGGCATGTGCTTTTCAGCAAGTTTGCTAACTTTTGCAGCGACTTCCTTGAATGCTTCCCAGTCGTGCTTCGCTTCCCATGGTGCATCATGAGCTGGAGTAAATGGATGGAAGAATGAGTGAAGGTCAGAGCAGGTCAAGTCGTACTTTTCATACCAATGCGCGGTTGGAAGCACGATGTCTGAATAGTTTGCAGACGAATCCATACGCAAGTTAATGTTTACGACAAGATCAAGTTTGCCAATCGGCGCATCTTTGTGCCACTCGACACCTTTCACTAAACCCTCTGCACGATCTTCGCCAAGCACGTTGTTGTGCGTACCGAGCATGTGCTTCAAGTTGTATTCGTGACCACGCATACTTGTACCGATGAGGTTGCCACGCCAAATCCAAAGAACCTTTGGATGGTTTTCTTCAGCATCAACATCTTCCAGAGCAAACTTGTCTTTGCCTTCAGAGAATTGTTTTGCAACCCAGTTTGCAACTTCTTCTTCAGAGTTTGCGCCTGCTTCTCGAGCTTCTTTTAGATACTCGATTGGGTTTTTCTTGTTCACTTGTGGATAGAACGGCATCCAACCATTTCGAACGGACATGAGGTATTGATCCGCAGCATGACTGCCACCCTTCTCTGGGAATTTTTCAGCCCATGGTGCCCAAATTGGGTCAAGAATCATACCGTCGTACCGCCACTGGTCTGTATTGAAGTAGAAGAACGACGTACTGTTTTGATGCCTTGGAGGTCCACCCCAGTCAGCTGCACCACCGAGCGTGCCGATTGCTGCGTATGGTCGAATTTTTTCCGTTCCAACATACGAATGGAAGCCACCACCGTTGCGTCCCATGCAACCTGTGAGTATTCCCATCACTGCCATCGCACGGTGAATCAATGGACCACCGTGGTACCAGTGCAAGGTGCCCGAGCCTGTAATGAACATGGACTTGCCCTCAGTTTTTTCTGAGTTTTCAGCCCATTCTCTTGCAACACGAATCACAAGTTCTCGGTCAACGCCGGTTTCTTGTTCTTGCCATGCTGGCGTGTACGCTTGCGTTGCATCATCATAATCTTTTGGATACGCGCCCGAAAGTCCTCGATTCACGCCTAGGTGAGAAAGCAACACATCAAACGCAGTTGTTACGATGACTTCTTCTCCGCTTGCGTTTGTCACACGTTTTACAGGAACACCACGTTTTACAGTAACTGAATCCTTACCCTTACCCTCGGTTGCACCAAGCGTTGTATCAAATGTGTCAGTGAAGTCAGCAAAATTTACTTGCACTTCTTCAAACGTTCCATCATCACCAATACAAGTTAGCATTGGGTCAAACTCTTCACCTGCGACATCTTTATTGTCTAAGTTCCAACGGCCAGTATTTTCTTCTTCCCAACGATACCCAAGAGTACCAAGTGGAAGTTTTACTTTGTCGGTGCCTTTCTCGAGTTGGATGAGTTTCCAATCAGCGTTTTCTTCGCCTGCATAATCAGTGAAGTCAGTTGCTCGCATAAAGCGACCGGACAAGTATGAACCATCTTCTTGTTTATCAAGTTGAACAACAAACGGAAGGTTAGTAAATTGTTTTACATAGTTATAGAAGTATTCACTTCGGCGGTTGATGTGGTACTCTTGCAGGATCACGTGAATACAAGCAAGCAAGTACGCTGCATCCGTTCCGGGACGAACAGGAACCCAAAGGTCCGCGAATTTCGTCATGTCAGAATAGTTCGGAGCGAGATTGACAATTTTACCGCCGTTGTACTTATGCTCAGAAGCGAAGTGTGCATCTGGCGTACGCGTCATTGGTAGGTTTGAACCGACAACCATCCAATAGGTTGATTGATACCAATCCGCCGCTTCAGCAACGTCTGTTTGGTCGCCCCAAATCCACGGCATAATGTGTGGAAGGTCGTGGTACCACTCGTAAAACGAGAGCATCGTGCCACCGAGCAAGTTGCAAAAACGGTGGCCAGAAATGAAGCTCACCATACTCATCGCGGGAATTGGCGAGAACGATGCGATGTGATCCGCGCCGTACTTCTTTACTGTATGAATAATAGACGCCGCCCAAATGTCGGTTGCTTTATCCCAACTACCACGGCGCCATCCAGCTTTACCACGAGCATTGCGGTATTTTTTCTTGCGTTCTGGATCTGCCTCGATTGCTGCCCATGCTTCAACGGGGTCTTTACCCTTGGCGATTTCTTCTTCGTACATTTCGAGAAGAACGCCACGAATGTAAGGGTATTTAGGACGAACTGGACTGTAAGGGTACCAAGATGCAGAAATGCCACGCTGACAACCGCGTGGTTCGTAACTTGGTGTTTCAGAGTTGATTTGAGGCCAGTCGGTTTTTTGAAGTTCCCAACAAATCAGACCATTCTTGACAAAGACTTCCCAAGAACATGAGCCAGAACAGTTCACACTGTGGCTTGTTCGAACCGAACGGTCATAGGACCATCGTTCGCGGTAAAAATCTTCCCAGTCTCTGGGCTCGTCAGCGATTCGGAACCAGCGTGATGCTGCTCCATTTGAAGTTCCTGCGCTCATGCGTCGCTCTCCTGCTTAGGTTTTGTTGTTGTTACTTGTTCTACACCTTCTGGAATTTGGATATCACACCCAATTTGGAAGGCCTCTATAAATGGTCTAAAATCTCTTGGAGTTCCGTATACGGAAACAACGGCTTTTCGTTGTTCGTCATACACGAGGTTCACAACGACGTTGCGTCCAACTGGATGCGATCGTTCTGAACCATCTCCGAACGTGTCTTCGTGCATTGCTTGAATGGCGACGTACATGAGACCTGCGGGATGTTTCTGCCACCATAGTTCAAAGTGCCAATCAAGAAGTTGTACTGTTGATTCACCACTTTCTATGGAAGCATCGCTCGGATCAACATCCCATTGCATGACAGGTGGGTACCCTTCCCAATGTTCATCTGGAATTTCAGCTTCTGGTGCCATTTGCTGATCGGGTCCAAACTCACCGTAACCAATTTCTTCAGCAATACCTGTGCCCATTGCTGTATCGGTTTCAGAAAGAATGTTCAGTGAAACACCATCTCGACCGTGACTAGTTACATCTGCTCTCTTTTCTTCTGGTTTGTCCCATGTCACAGAGACGCGTTCAACACCATCAAGTGAAGCAAGTTCGCGTTCAATTGCACCAGCCATAGCTTGATGTTCAAACGCCTCAACTTCTGGTTGCGAAAGTTTTACCATCGCCCGCCCATCAATAAGTGCAACGTCTTGCACTGTTCCTGATGCAACAATGTTCGCGCCCAGTTTCGGGTCGTTCATTGTCTGTAATTTTGACCAAATTGTTTCTTCTGTACAAATCATTTCTTATAAAACTCCTACCACTAAAAACGGCTGCCAAACCTTGTTATGTAAGTCGCACAAGATAACGGAAAAATGGACTTATGTATCTACATTCTTGCACTTTTTTTCACAATTACTCGTTATCATAGCAAAAACGAAGAATATAACAGTATAAATGACTACTTTTTTCTTGAATCTGGCAACATATATTGAAAAGGCATATCATGCTGGACGTGGCTTCCTTATTCACATTCTTATTGATTCTTATTCTCAATTTGTCGCCACCTAGCACCAATTCGGAGACAAAAATGCACCTTTATTCTCGAGCTGGATTTGACATTTCACCTATTTCTGAAGAAGCGAAAGAAACCCTACTTCAAAAACTGGACGAGGAAACTATTCGTATCACTCAAAAGGCAGGCACAGAGCGGCCATTTTGTGGAACTCTACTGGACAACAAAAAAGATGGATTCTATGCTTGCGTTGTTTGCGGGCTTCCACTCTTTTCAAGCGAAAGTAAGTTCACCTCAGGTACGGGCTGGCCAAGTTTCTTCTCCCCTTTCGCCCCCGAGCATGTGTCTACTAAGGAAGACAATCAATTTGATATGGAGCGTGTTGAGATTCTTTGCGCTCGGTGCGAATCGCATCTTGGTCATGTATTTGAAGACGGACCAAAGCCAAGTGGCAAACGTTTTTGTTTGAACTCTGCATCATTGCGTTTTTATGAAAAAGGCGAGGAGATTCCAATGCAATCAAAACCAATAGAAACAGAAATTGCTTATTTTGCGGGTGGTTGTTTTTGGGGCGTGGAACATTGGTTCCAAAAAGGCGAAGGTGTGATAAACGTTGAGAGCGGATATATGCAAGGCGAGACTGATAATCCTACATATAAGGATGTGTGTTCAGGGAAAACTGGTCATGCTGAGACAGCAAAAGTTACGTTTGATCCAAAAGTTATTTCTTACAAAACATTACTCGAAGCATTTTTCAAGATGCACAATCCAACAGAAGTCGATAAACAAGGACCTGATGTTGGCACTCAATACCGTTCTGGTGTTTGGACTACGTCTGATGAACAACATAAACTTGCGATCAACTTCATCAAGGAATTAACTGAACAAAAAACATTCAATGCGCCAATCTCGACCCAAGTAGAACCCGCTAAAAAGTTTTACCTTGCCGAAGAGGGTCACCAAGATTACATCGAAAATACAGGTCGGGCTTGTCATGTAACTAACCCGTGGGAATAAGGGGACTGTCCCCATTATGTTCACGTGGAAAACCTCTGGAACACGGGGACTGTCCCCATTATATTCACGTGGAAAACCTCTGGAACACGGGGACTGTCCCCACATTCTAAGCACGGGGACTGTCCCCACTAAAACCTCGTTTGGGCTTCAATAACGCCGAAAACAACCATTTTTTTGGGGGACTGTCCCCTGGGGACTGTCCCCATTATTCCCCCTGGGGACTGTCCCCATTATTCGCATTGTTCTTCGGTTTCATCTGTGATTTGGCGGCGAAGAAGGACAAGTACAACATAAGCTAAGAATGTTGAAGACAATGCAATGGTATATTGTCCAAGCCCAACAGAGACGCCAATTGCAGCAGTCATCCAAATCCCTGAAGCGGTTGTCATTCCCTGTATTCTTCCCCTTGATTGAATAATTGCCCCTGCGCCTAAAAAGCCAATGCCACCTACGATTCCAGCAATGACTCGGCTTGTATCAAGACGCACCATAGTCTCTAAGCCAGCAGACTGTTCGGCAAATGCAAGTTGATGCATGGCAGAAACTCCAACAAGAGTAAAAGTTGCGGCTCCTAAACTTACAAGAGACATTGTCCTAAGACCAGCTGGCTTACTTCGCAATCTTCGATCTAATCCAATAAACGCTCCGAGAACCAAAGCAAGCACAAGCCGAACAATCATTTCCCATTCTGGTAACTGCATCAGCATATTGTATCCCGTTGTTTCATTAAAAAGGTTCGTTCCTCTAGAAACTCATTTTCTCTATCTGCAAGGTGCTTTTTAATTTGTTCTAGTTGCTGTTCGGCTTCCCTTCGAGCTTGCCTTGAATCACCACCATGACGTGGATCTTCTTCGATTTGTTCTAAGTCCATAGCCATCACTAACGCAACAAAATCTGCATCAATAGTTGGTTCCCCTGCTGCAGCTGCCACATTATCCAATGCCACCAATTCTTCTTTGATGCGGCGTGTTACTTCTTGAACATCTTCTTGTGGACCAAACATTAGTAAGGATTCACGTGTTGCAATTCTTCGCTCTTCAATCGACTCTTCAAGAATATCTATTTTTTTGTGAAAATCTTCAGATTCTTTCGTCAATGGATCAGGTGGATGTGGAGGGATAAATTCATCAAGTTTCACTTTTGAACCACGCTTCACAATCTTACAGAACCAACCAGAAATTTTATATGCTTCTCGCAATCTTCTCATTGCAGTTGGCACAGGAGTTGGACTTCCGTGAACTGCTGCGTTTCCATCACGCCGAATTGCATGCATAGAATCCGCTTGTCTGCGAGGAACAATACCACCTCGTTCAAGTGACCCAAGCATCGCTCCAAGGTCTTTTGAAATATCGCCCTGCATTTGCAAAGATGTTAATTTCTTCGCCATAGTCTCGACCATCAATCGAAGTTTAAACATGCAAGAGTCTGGATCTGTATGAACATATTCTTCAGCTTGCTTAGCAAGTTGTGCAACACGTTTATCAAACCGTTCGAGAAAGTGAAAGTTTGTTTCTTGATCACTCACGATTCTGCACCATGTGGACGGAGCATCGAAGCAATCACACGAGCATTCACACAGCACCTTTGAAACTCATCAGGGGAAACTTCGATTGCCGAAGCTAGCATAGATGCCCAGCGGACTTCAAGCGGTTTCATAGAGCGATCTGAATATGAAATCATCATCACGCCAGTGAGAATTTTTTCCGAGAGTTCCCTCGGGAGCTGCCTAAGGCCCGACAGGCAATCAATCAATGTCTTGTTCTTGATGTGCGCCGCATCTTTTGCCTTCAAACAAATGTCTTCAGTAAAACCAAGAATTGCTTGAGCATACAAACCAGTTGCAGATTCTTGCAGCGAAGGAATTTCTTCCCCCGCAATTGCCATTGTCCTTGCAGATAAAAACCATAACGTCGCAACTTGGATTGGATCTGCTTCACTCATTTCCTACATCGTATTTTAATTTTTAAAGAGCAGTATCCGAATACATTGTTTTCCAACGAAAAACTTTGCAATAAAGAAAAACCGCAGTCAAAACTGGAATCAAAAAAACTTGAGGTATAACCCCTCAACATCAAATCTACACAGATGGGTACGTTGCCCATTGAGTAACTCAAGCGAATGGATATCGCACAGAAAGGAACATCAGGATGAATAGAACACAGTTAGTACTCACCTGCGCCATCTCATCAATTATGACATCAACATGTATGGCGACAATGTTGTACACCCAGAGTTTTGAGAATGACGCATGGCTCGGAGAGGAATATTTTGACTACGGCAATGCTTCTGCAGACCATTGGTTAAAAAACAATAATGGACAAGCAAGCGTTAATGGAGATGGCTTCAATGCATGGTACGAAAACACTGGAAGTGTTGGCTTGACGGATGGCGACTTTGTTGGTGTAACAAACAGCCTAAGAGATACAGGCGGGATGTTTCATGGTAGCAATGCGTACAAAATGTCAGACACAGATGGAATTATGCGATTGATCTTCGATGATTTTGGAAAAGAAGCCAATGTTTCTTTAGCAGTCTTTATTGCGAATACCGGATATGAAAATACCGATGCACTCTCAATTACATATGGAAATGATGTCTTGCTCTCACTTGGCGATGGCAGTGACGGCGGGTTTGCGTTAGAAAACGCTGCGGGCTCGTGGTTGTTCATCGAAGGTGTAAATGTTTCGGGTCAACTTTCGATTAACTTTAACTCTAATTCTAGCGCAGAGTCTATTTATATCGATTCGATTTCAATCAGTAGAGTAGTCCCATCACCCGGCGCTCTAGCTCTTATTGGCTTAGCAGGGCTAACAGCTCGACGGCGACGGGATATTCGCTAATTTGACTCATTTAGGAGCATAATTGCTTTTTTCATGCAATAGAGCGTAATTCTTCTCTGAATAACGAGGATCTGCGTTTTTAGACCAACTATAAAAAACAGTATATTGTGTTATTTTTATGACATTTCACAGTAATTCCCTTGTAAATGCTTGAGTTTTTTTTTACATTATGTTTAGGAGAGAGGTGTTTGGAGACACTTCTAAGAAGAGAAACTAGCGTTTGGATAGCGCGTGAAGAAAAGAGAGAAAAAATGAAGACATTAGTACTTTCAAGTTTGATAGTTGCATTCGCAGCAGGCACCGCCTCTGCGGACATGCTGTACACACAGAGTTTTGAAAATGCAGACTGGCTTGGCGGAAAATATTACGACACCGGAGATGCCGCAGTTGACCACTGGTTAACGAACAATGCTGGTGAAGCAGCAGTTAACGGAGATGGCTTTAACGCTTGGTATGGCAACACTCGTAATGGTGTTGGTCTCGTTGATGGTGACTACGTTGGTGTTACCAACTATTCAGGAAATGTTGGGGCATTTTATGATGGTTCTCAGGGTTACCAAATGTCCGACACAGATGGCATGATGTCGTTGTTCTTTGATGATTACGGAGCAGTTAACTTTTCTGTAGCGATCTATATCAATAGCACAGGTTATGAATCTGACGACTCGCTATCTATCATGTACGGCGATACTGTAATCGCTTCCTACGGCGAACTTGAACTTGAAGGAAGTGCTGGCCAGTGGATGTTGATTGAAGGATCAGGCACAGGCCAACTATCGATTAACTTCGATTCAAACTCTGGGTCTGAAGCAGTATTTATCGATGCGGTAAACATCTGGACTGGTGATATTCCAGCTCCTGGTGCTCTGGCACTTCTTGGCTTAGCCGGAATCGCAAGCCGACGCCGTAGAAGTTAATCTACAGAAAGTTATCCAAATTGTTAAAAACCCCACTGCTTGCAGTGGGGTTTTTCTTCTCTCTTTATTTTAGCTCTGAGCCAGAATTACGGGCAAGCGCCCCATGCAGAGATGAGATCGATGATATCAAGAACATCAACAGATCCGTTGCCGTTTATGTCCTCCGGACAACCCACATAGCATTCCACATCTTCGCATTCGACTAAAGCGCCGTGAAATTCTCCACCAGCATCTAGACATGCACTTTCTGCAGCAGCCATTATGCAAGTGTCATTTAAACAACACCCACCAGCTTCCATACCAAGACATTCCACCATTTCACAAATAGTATCTTCTCCGGCGAATACACCGCCACCTTCAAGACACGAGGTGTAATCCATTTCCCAACATCCTGTTCCGCCACAACAAGCACCAATACCACTAGAACATCCTTGAATATCTCCAATAATTGTTGGTTCTTCTTCAGAAAAATCTCCAATCTCATCACAAACCAAATTTGTACAGATTGTTGGATTATCAAGGGTAACTTCAGTGCCAAAAATATAAATTGCACCACTTCCACCAACACCATCGCAATCACTGTCGGCAATATTTGACTCTAATGTACATATGGTAAAAGTTACTGAATCTGAATTTTTAAGATATGCAGCACCACCCGAGCCAAGTGACTTGTTTCCTAAGAAAGTAGTATTTGAAATATCTGTGACACCAGCTTGGTAATGAAACCAACCGCCACCTTGATTAGCCTCGTTTAAAGATAATATTGAATCTTGCACAGTAACAATACTATTTTTGTTATAAACTGCTCCACCGTTTGAGTCAGCAGAATTGCCCTCAAAATTCACATCTGAAAGTGCCACTACATCAGGACTACTATCTTTTATGTAAAGTCCTCCAGCATGTAAAGTTGCGGAGTTGTGCTCAAATGAAGTCGAGGTAATTGTTCCAGAACTTGATCTCATATACACCCCAGCACCAGTTTTGGCAGTGTTTCCGCTAAAGACCACATTGTTAATGGACAAATCGCTCGCCTCGGCAAAAATTGCTCCACCATTTCTAGTTGCAGCGTTCCCAGACAAAATACAGTTCTGTATGGTAGGAGATGCGCCTAAAATATACATACCAGCACCATCCTCCGTGCTGCCATTTTGAATGGTGAAGCCATCTAGAGTTGAGACGTCTGATTCTAAGAAAGATACAACAGATGCTGAAGATCCATTCCCATCGATGAATGTGTTTGCAGCGCCTGTCTCACTCATAACAGTTATGTTTCCTCCGCTAAAAGTAATGGATTCGTTGTATGTGCCACCAGCAACTTGAACTACATCACCTTCAACCGCCGCGTCAATACCTTCTTGGATAGTGGCATATTCAGATGGCACGAGTAACGTGTCTGCACAAGCTAAAGTAGCCATCGCGAAATTTATAGTTAAAAGTAGTACTTTTGAATGCCTCATAGCAAATCTCCTTGGTCTTTTATTTTAATAATCTACTGCCAATACTACACTTATAGTGGCATTTTGCAAGCAAATGAAGTCTAAATCACATTCTGCTACCCGCACAAACGGAATTTTGAACCTTAAATAGGTGCGATAACTGCATTTGGCAGTATGGGTAACTACAAACTCCGCACTCTTTTGTTACTATCACACGAATACAAAAAATAGGTTTTTGTACCCAATTCTGTCGATTTCTCTATTCGTACAAGAACCAAATAAGCCAAGGAAGGCATTAAGTAGGAAGGACCCAACAACAAATGGACGCATTCTCAATCCAAGGCGGGCAGCGACTCACGGGGCACATATCTGTCGATGGGTCTAAAAATGCAGCACTCCCACTTCTAGCTACTAGTCTACTTACGGATGAACCAATTCAATTTAATGACGTCCCTGAATTGTCTGACATTGAGAACATGATGCACCTTCTCAATGAACTTGGGTGCACTTCAAAGCGAAGTGGTGACCGTATCGAAACACAAACAACTGACATGTCACAATCACACGCTCGATATGACATCGTTAGAACAATGCGTGCAAGTGTTTGCGTACTTGGACCTTTACTTGCCAAACGTGGAAAGGTCCGCGTTTCAATGCCTGGTGGTTGCTCATTTGGTGACCGACCAATCAATTTGCATTTACGCGGGCTTGAAGCACTTGGAGCAAAAATTCATCTTGAAGGTGGAGACATTGTTGCTCGATGCGATCGTTTACAAGGAGCGACTATTTTTCTTGGAGGACCATTCGGGTCGACCGTTCTTGGAACTGCAAATGTGATGAGTGCAGCGACACTTGCTCAAGGTAAAACTATCATTGAATCAGCTGCATGTGAACCTGAAATTGCCGACATCGCAAAATTGCTCAACGCGATGGGAGCAAAAATTTCTGGAGCAGGAACACCAAGAATAACTATCGAAGGAGTCGACGAGTTAGGCGGTGCAACACACACAGTTATGCCCGACCGTATAGTCGCTGGGACATGGGCAATCGCTACAGCAATGACAAATGGGGATGTTCTAATTGACCGCTTTCCACTTGATCATCTTCTTGCGGTTACAGACATTCTTTCTTCTGTTGGGGTACATGTGCATCAAACCGACCTTTCTCAGGAAGCTACATCGTGCACAGTGCAAGTTCTCAGTGAGCGAAATTTAAAACCAGTGATGTTTACAACACAACCTTACCCGGGATTCCCCACCGATCTTCAAGCACAAATGATGGCGCTTCTCTGTTTGTCGAAAGGAAATAGTATCATCACAGAGAAAATTTACCCAGAACGATTTATGCATGTTCCTGAGTTAAGCAGAATGGGAGCAAGACTTGTAAAGCAAGGATCAACAGTTATGGTTCAAGGTGTTGATTGTCTTATCGGTGCCCCAGTTATGGCGAGTGACTTACGAGCCTCAGCAAGTCTTATCATTGCTGGGCTCGCAGCTGAAGGTGAAACTATTGTAAGTCGTGCTTATCATCTTGACCGCGGATATGCAAAGATGGAAGAAACACTATCAAGTCTTGGAGCAAATATTAAGCGAATTGACGATACCCAGGTCGTTGAAGGTTTACCCGTCGTCAATACCCTTTCTACAAAGAAACTCGTACAGACCGACAGCTGATGCGACAGCGACATTCACTGAAGGTACAGTTTTAGTCATCGGGATTTCCACAACTTCATCGCACAATTCAAGTGTGCTTGGAGACAAACCATTTTTTTCTTCTCCCATCACAAGTCCCATTTTCGAAGATGGAACAACTTCCCAAATTGGCTTTGAATTAACGCAAGTTTCACAACCTATAAGTTGAATGCCCAGTGTACTTTTTAGTTCCTTTAATTCTTCCACCCAGTCAATCGTAACCGCCCAAGGAATTGACAGTGCGTGGCCCATAGAAACTCGAATCGCTTTTCTATAAAGTGGATCACAACAAGTTGCATCTAACACCAAAGCATCCACTCCAAACGCAGCGGCGTTTCTAAAAAGTGATCCCATGTTATCAACATTCGTAATTCCCTCTGCAAACAAAAGTGATATTCGTTTCTTGCCTTGTAATGATTGAATTAATTTTTGAATGTGAAGTGACTCATTGGTGGGTCTATGTACTAAGGCTAGTGTTCCCCTATGAATATGAAAACCAGAAATATCCGACATCAAGGAAACATCAGCCACGAAAACTTGTAAAGAAGCGTCTTCTATAAATGGCGCTAAGCGTTCATATTTTTGTGGAGAAAGAAATAATGAATGTATCTGCCAATTGGAGTTTAGCAATCTGCGGACAACCATTTCTGATTCAACCATACAAAGGTGTTGTCTGCCACGTAAATCTGCATCTCTCACACTTCGATATTGATCGACACGAGAATCATCAAGCGATGTCACAATTGAAATATTAGAGTGGGTTTTTTGAACGCCCATTATCTATTCGGGAAGTCAAGTTTCATCCGTTCCAAGATAGCATTTCTCGCCTTTTCAAATGCAACTGAACTTTCTCGCAATGACTCAGCGATGCTTTGAGCATCACTAGGCGCTTCTGGAGATAAGGACACTTCTTCTAGCATGCCAGCTGATTCCTTCAAATCAGACAACGCTGTCAGTAGTTTCCATGAAGCAGCATTGAGTTGTTCGTAGGCGATTTCTCGATCAGTTGGGCGGTACAACAATCGCCAAGGACTAGCTGAAATTTCATCGATTGCCTTTTCAGCACTTACTGAAATCTGTGAAACATTTTGGATTATACGTGTAACTTTCGCTGCCCATTCTGGTGAATGTTGCTTGTAAATTATGCTCATTGATTCTAATGATTGCAAGGTAACTTTTAATGACTGGATGGATGTTTCTACATTTGGCAAAATTTTCGTTCGAACTTCTTGAATTGTTTCTTGAATTTCTTGTAATGTAGAAGTGAGTTGAGAAGGAAGGCCTTTGCTGTCAACAAGTATTTTAGTGACTGACTTCTCCCATTCAGGCCAAACTAAATTAGTTGATTTCAAAATAGAATCCAACGATTGAAGCCCTGACTTTGCTGAATCGATAGCAACTTGTAAAGTTTTTGATTCCTCTTCTCCAAGCAACACTTTCATCCCACCTCCTTCGTCAGACAATGCTTCACTTATCTTTCGTAGTGCAGCTAATAATTTTGATACATTCACTTCAGCATCACTACCTAGGAGTTGGGATACCATTGTTTCAGTTGAGCCATGCAATTCTGTTTCAGAGTTTGCAACTTCGACATCTCCTATATCTGTAATTTCTAACCAACCAGACGAACCAAGCAAACCTGACCGAGAATGAATTGACGCATTCTTATACACGGTATATTGCGAATCTATATTAAACGTAACATCTATCTTGGTTGTGGGTGAATCATTCTCTACTCTGGGAATTACAGAATCCACGCTGCCAATTTGGACACCTCCAAGGCGAACTTGAGATCCTGAAGCCAGTGTCCCTATACCCTCTGAAACTCTGAAGGTGACGCTGTAATTAGAAACAGACGTTGTAATGTGTGACCATGCATCAGTTAATATAGAAAACACGATTAATCCCAGTATCAATGAAAGTGAAACAAATATGCCTGCGTTTAAGTTATTTTGTCTTTTGTTTCGTGACTGTGACATTTTCATTTACTCCTTAGAGGATTGGACAGAAGGCCCTTTTGTTAATCTCGGAGCATTGAGCCCCAACAAATCTTCAGCGTAACTCGATTCCTCTTTTCTCTTTGTGAGGGGTCCATCAGCATCTCCCCTTAAAAATTGACGAATGAGCAACTGTGTTTCATCAAGTTCTTTTGCTACTTCATCAGAGCAATCTCGTAATTGTTCAAAGGCCTCTCTTCGATCGACCATTATCATTTTCCCCTTGTCAAGCATAGCCATGCGATCTGCAATTACAAATGCCGAATCCATTTCATGAGTAACTACGATGCTCGTTGCCCCAGCTTTTTTAGCGAGACCCAATATGAGTTGGTCAATACTTGCACTCGTAACTGGGTCGAGTCCCGCAGATGGCTCATCGTAAAAGAGCATTTTTGGATCTAATGCCAATGCTCGTGCTAAGCCGGCTCGTTTTTTCATTCCACCTGAAATTTCAGAAGGGAACTTATCCGACGATTCTCTAAGACCAACTTGTTCTAACTTTATCTTGACAATAAATTCAATAATATCTGGATCAAGATCTGTGTGCTCTCGCAATGAAAGTGAAACATTATCAGCAACACTCATGGAGTTAAATAATGCGCCCGACTGAAACAATACTCCGAACTGCCTACGGATAGCATTCATCCCTCTCTCGTCAAGGGTAGCCAAATCTTGACCAAATAATTCTACCGTGCCCTCATCAGGAATAAAGGTTCCAATCATATGACGAAGCAATGTTGATTTACCTGAACCTGACCCACCCATAATTACCAAAACTTCCCCTTCTTGAACGTTTAAGTTCACACCATCGAGAACTGTTTGATCGCCAAAACGACAAACTAAATCTCGGATTGTGATGACAGGTTCACTATTCATGCTGTGCAATATCCTCAACCGTTACATGTGCAGGATACACTAGTGCCCCATCTTTTTCGTCATGAATTGCAAACCATGCAAAGCTATTTGTGAATTGTTTATTATTATCAATTTCTTGGAATAAATCATAATGAGCAGTCAATCTGACCATCTTCTCTTCTTCAAAGACTAACAGATATTGCAGTTCCGCTTGGATTGGAACCAACCCAAGAAAAAGGTTCGCTCCATCCACGGAAGACTCGTCAATATTTTCATCAAGTTTTCCTCTTATTAGTTCGCCATATTTCATATGCAACGCATGTAAAAAAGTTGCTGCTTCCTCTGTAGAAGTTTCCTCTACAAAGTAGGACATAAACTCTTCCACCGAACCAGCTTGACCCTCAGTAATCGCTTGAATGGGTCCTTGCTCAATCATTGCACGAACATGAGTATTCCACCACAACATTCCACCTCCCCAAAGTCCTGTGATGGTTGCTCCAACAAGAATTGAAACCCACGCTAACCTAGCGCCCCTTGTGTCGTCCCTTGCTTTTATTTCAACGAGAGCTCTGAAGCCCGTAAGGACTGCTGCAATTGAAAAAAGAGGGCATAATCCAACTGCACACAACGCTGCAACCATAGACCAAGGATTCAATTTCTTTGATGACATTATTCAGTTGAAGATTCTTCTGAATTATCTGGGAATTCAATGTTCCCATCTTTGGAGTCAAATATTGTGATTTTCGAAATATGCATTTCATAATCAAACCCTGATCCAGAAGTTATCTCCAAGAATAGCAACCCAGAGGCATCGCTTGTCTCGAAAATGAACAGTATCGGAATAACATCTGCGCTTTCAGAATCTTGAGAGGAGTAATTTTGATCCCTCATATTAAATATTGAAGAATCAAATTTTCCAAAACGAGTTTGAAGTGTTTCTATAAATTCTTTGATTTCTTCGTCAGTTACAGAAGAAGAACTTCGAGTTAGGTTGCCTCTGAATTTTTGATAATCACCTTCATACCCAGCTTGTATTGTTTCAGTTGAAATTGTTGAAACTCTTTCAAGAAAATCAAGACCCATCGTTGTAACAAAGGCACCAATGCCGACCCAAATAATTGTCGAAACCGCTCCAATGATGATTCCAGACCATGCAAAACCTCTACCCGAAATTTGTGGTTTCCCTTTCATCTTAATCAATGCTATGAGCCCAAGGATTGGTCCAACAATCGTAGCGATTGGACAACAAATTATGAGCGAACAAATTAGTGACGTTGTCGCTAATCCACTTCGTTCCTGCACGTCAGTTTCAAATGTAACCTCTTCAATTGTTGACATTATGCTTTTGCCTCTGTGTTTTGGTTAAGAACTTCACCTGGTATTCCAAGAAACTCGGCCATGTATTCTTCGTATACCTTTTGATCTTCCTCTCTTGAAAAATCTAAGCGTAATTCGTTTATAACTTTTGTCCCCTGACCAATCCATATATTCCATTGCTCTTCATCAACATGTTCATGAATCCACTTCCCAATTGCGCCAGGGAGAGGTGCATCTTCAAGTGGCTTACCCGATTGAGCAACTATGACTTCTTCAACCTTTGGTAATTCAAACCCAGCGGCTTTCAATACTTCAGCTATGCCTTCTCTTACACGCATCTCACCCTTTGATACCGCCTGTTCATACCCTTGAATTAGGAGTACCTTTGCTTCGTCAGTTTTTCCTTGCTGAACTAATGCAGAACCGCCAAGTTCCATCGCACGAGTCATTTCAGGATTCAGTTTTATGCACGCCTCAAAACTCTTCACGGCCTCGGCAAAACGGCAAGCATCAAAGTACGCTGAACCCAAACTGAAATGAGCCATGTCATTAGATGGATCAGCTGTTGTCATATTTTCAAATCGTTCAATTTTCTCTTGCAAATCATTCATAGTGGCATTGTAACGAGGGGAACACGGGTCTGTAATTCGACGACAAAAAACGACCTGTAGCTTGCCTTATCTCAGAAGAAACGGAAGCAAGAAACGCCACAGAGTCAATCACCTCGGTTTTGCTGCAAAAAAAGATTGGAAGAGGAGTAAACAACCCCGCGGATTGTTTTGGTTCTACAATACCCACACATGGCAACCATGCGAGTGAAACTTGGAGAAGAGACACTTCGTAATCCCGTTGTTCTTTCAGCTGGCACATGTGGAGTGATGGGAGAAATTGGCGATGCAATAGACCTTACTTCAATTGGAGCCATCACCACAAAATCCATTACAAAAGAACCTCGAATTGGAAATGAACCAATCAGAATTGCTGACCTTCCTAATGGAATGATTAATGCCATCGGCTTGGCTAATGAAGGAATCGATTCCTTCATAGAACATCAAGCACCCAAAGCAGATGCTCTTCCAACGGCGGTCATTGGGTCAGTAGCTGGTGATTCCATCGATGCGTATGTTGCAGTAGCAAGTGCGATGAATGATGTCGATGGAATGAATCTCATTGAAATAAATGTATCTTGTCCAAATACTGCAGATGGCATGGAGTTCGGCGGATGCCCTAATCGCCTAACAACTTTACTAAATGAAATTAAACCTACTCTTACTAAGAGTGGAATGATTGTAAAACTTTCCGCATCAACTGGCGACATTCGACCTCACGCAGCAGCAGCCATTGCATGCGGCGCAAATGCCTTAACACTAATAAATACTATTCCAGGGCTAGCGATTGATGTTGAAACAATGCACTCGCGTATCTCCAGAGGTATTGGGGGTTTCAGCGGTTACGATATTCACCCAATTGCAACTCGAATCGTACATGAAGTCTATCGAGATGTTGCGAAAGAGGCATGTGTTCCAATCATAGGAACTGGCGGAGTGATGAATTGGAAAGACGCTGCAGAATTTATCCTAGCAGGAGCAAGTGCCGTGGGCATCGGTACCGCTTCGTTTGTGAATCCCGAAATTGCCACTAAGGTTGCAAAAAATTTATCTGCGTGGGTTAATCGCCATGGATGTGCAAATGTAGATGAACTTGTTGGCGCGATGAAAATTAACGAACAAGTTCACTGAACCGTTCACCACGTTTCTCGTAATTTTCAAACTGATCCCAACTAGCACATCCTGGACTAAGTAACAACACTTCATCATCTTCCAAAAAGTTAATCGCAGTCTGAACAGCGCGCTCAATGGTTTCACAAACATGTACATTTTCTTGTGCAAGAGTAGCAATCTCCTGCCCAGTTTCGCCAATCGTATACATGCTTCGCACTCTTGCGGACTGTTTTGCAAGCAAAGATAAATCTACCTTCTTGTCGTATCCACCAACAATCAAATGCACCTTTGAAGGATTATCGAAGGCATCAATTGCAAGTTTCGTTGCTAGTGGAGTTGTTGATTTTGAATCGTTGTAGTATCCATCACCAATACACTGCAATCGATGCGGCAACCCTTGAAACTTTTGTATACCAACACGCGCTTTCGTTGCATCTGCTCCCATCTCATTTGCTGCCAAAAATGCGATCGCAGCATTACGTTCGTTATGTTTACCAAGTACAGATAATCCAGCAAATGTTGATTCTAAATCTTGAGTAAGAGCAGTATCAGTTTCAGTTTGATTTACAAAAATCAATTGTTTGCATCGAGAATATTCTTCAAAAGACTCGTGCCAATCAATATGATTTTCTTCAATGTTTGTCAACACTGCAACATGTGGAGACCATCCACCAGCACGTTCAAGCCACCACAACATCGCACTGCTGAGTTCTAACACGACAACATCATCCTTGTGGATGTCGTTAATAGAATTCAACAAACTCCCGCCAATGTTCCCGCCAAGGTGTGACGGAACGCCTGATGCTTGCAATGCGGCATGAATCATCGATGCAGTGGTAGATTTTCCTGATGTTCCAGTAACGCCAACCACTTGCTTTCTACCTAGTCGTTGCGTCACAAGTTCTATTTCAGTTGCAACCCGCACACCGTTATCCCAAGCTGCTTTTAAAAAAATATTGTTCCAAGGTTGAGGAACTGCGGGGTTTGCAATTACTAGATCAGCGTTCAAAAAATCATCAATTCGATGTTCACCAAACATGCAATGTAATTTTGAGTGAGTTCCGAGTAATTCGAGTTGTGGTGCAAGTTCTTCCTCAGATGCTAAATCCGTAAGAAGTACATTTGCACCTTGGTCAAGAAGCCATCTTGACACACCAATACCCCCTCCAAAACGACCCAGCCCCATAACGGTAACTTTCGCGTTCTGGATGTTCACCTTATACCCTTCCGTTCGCTTCCACCTTGTGTCCAAGATAATCTCAGTGGGGTAGAAACTTTCTTTTGGTACACCCACCATTCCGCGATAAGTACTACAAGAACTGCTCCCAAAGCCCACGGCCAAAGTTGGATAAAGGACAATCCACTTGAAGTACTTGTTACAACTTCCTTTGCTCCTATTGAAATTTGTTCTGTACTTGCAATCAGTGATTCTTGAGGTGGACTATTTATAGCAAAGAGTGAATCACTGTGTTTGTCAGAAGAAATCGTATGCACCCCAGACAAGCGGACAGGACCCCAACTTACATTTCCACTCTTATCAACAAGAATTGTGTGGGTTTCTCCGTCTGGCTCTACGAGACTTGCTTTACCATCTACTCGAATGTTCTCCGTAATGGTCTGACCAATTTCCATTGTGCTAGCAGTAAGTTGATCTCCAGCGTGTCCCAAAAACTGTACTACATTGAAAATAAAAAATGGAAAACTTCTCAGGTACGGCCAATTACTATTAATAGGATCAAAAGCAACATACACCAATTGAATACCGTCAACACGGGATGTCATCACAGCCGGCCAGTTGCTTCCTTCAAGCAAAGTCTCCACAGTATTTTGAAGGACAACATCGTAACCCTTCGTTACGACAATATCCTCATATCGAACAAAACGCATGACAGGGTGATTCTCATCTGCAACAAGCATCACTTGAGCTTCTCCATCTGCAAAAGTATCAAAAGGAGCAATGGGAGGCGGCTCTCCAAAAATTAAATATTTCCCTCGAGGAAGTGTGTCAAGGTGGATATTACGAATGACAACAATGTCATATGCGGATGATTCACCAGACTCAATCATAGTTTTCAATTTTGAACTAGTTACAATCTTCAAATCCGCAAGAGGCATTCCCTGAAGAACCGTACGCACAATTTGAGCACCTTCTTCGGCTACGAGAACTTTGAGTTCTTTTGCAGGAGGAATTATCAGCGATGCTTGATTATCTATCGCAAGAGAATCCTCTAACAAAAGGCGTGCCTTTATTACACCTGATTGAGGCATGGAAAATGGAACAAAAACCAAACTCGAAGTTCCTGCAAGGCCGTCTGATTGTTTAGGGATCTGAACTTCTTGCACGCCAACCGGAACTCCATCAATTTGTAATTCTATTTCAACAGTTTCGTCTTGCGAATTAGTATTAACCAAAGACAAAAACACTTGCACATCGTCACTTGATTCGTCTGAGCGCTTGGCATCAATTGTGGAAATGCCGATGTTCTTATCTAATGGAGAACCAATCATGTGGTACTGCAAAGTTTCTCCACCCTGCAGAGCTTGGTCTTGAATATCGTCAATAAGACCATCACTAAAAAGTTCTAACTGTGCAAATTCACTTGAGGAAATTCCATCTTGTTCTGGGTCAACATTTGTGGTGTATGCACGAGCTAATTTCAATGGTTCACCTATGCTTGACTTCCCGTGTGTTGGCTGAATTGACTCTATTGCATGCAGTAGTTGTTGTTTCGAATCTGTAAATGGTGCAACAACTTCTGCATGACCTGAGAAAGCAATAACCATTGTCTCTCCGCTAGTACTTGAGAATAGCCCTCCGCCATATATTTGATTCACTAAATCACTTGCTTTTTCTTTTGCTATTGCGAGTCGTGTTATTCCATCGCCATCAACCGCTGCCATAGAACCAGACCGGTCAATTAAAATAATATGTGTTCCTTCTCGTGGTGAACCGCCTTCAATTTGCGGCTGCATGAGTGCAAGGACAACAAAAATTAATGCAATTAACTGTAACAAAAGTAGCGTACTAGGACGCAATCGTTGGAACGGGGTGTTTGCATGCAAATCTTCAACGGCGCGTTCCCACAACATCGTTGATGAAATTCGAAGTGGGCGTCTTCGCAATCTAAGAAAATACATCAATAATAAAAGAGGTATTACAATTGCTCCGAGCAATAACCCTGCACTTGGAGTTACCCATGTCATCGAAGCAAACCCCTCCCGCGAAGATATTCCACAAGAAGTTGTTCCATGTCAACATCTGTAGATACTCGAACACTTCCTGCCCCGATACGAATACATTGTTCACGAATTGATTCGCAATACTGTTCTAACCGTTGTTTATATTTGGCAACGAGTGGTGCCGTTGCAGTTATTTCACATTCTGCTCCACTCTCGGAATCTTCCAAACGCAAGTCTCCTTCAAGACCCGCATCAAGTGGTGAAACTTCTTCTGGAGCTAGAGATTGAATAACAAATACATCCCAACCACCCCCCACCAAATAGGAAAGCCCTTGTGTGATGCCATCCTCTTCGAGACAATCGCTCAGTACAACAAGGACTCCTCTGCCCTGCCTTGATGTTGAGATAACTTTGCAAGCATCAACAAAAGAAGTCCCTCCACTTGGAAGTAGGTCTAGTAGCCACTGCCCCATATCTCTTGTTCGTCGTCGCCCACGAAGGCCGGTCAATCGTTGAACTCCATCACTATTGAAACCAAACAATGAGACTTTGTTGTGGCTACTTAATGCAACATACCCCAAAGCCATTGCAAGTCGACGAGCAAAATCGAATTTATTTGGGTTTCCAAATTCCATTGAAGCACTTGCATCAACTGCAATACCAAGTGTTAATTCCTCTTCCTCTAAAAATATTTTCATGAATAATCGGTCAAGCCGTGCGTAAACATTCCAATCAATAAATCGCAAGTCATCACCAGAAGTGTACTGACGATAATCTGCAAACTCAACGCTTGAACCTCTCCTTCGACTCTTCCGTTCACCCTGAGTTTTTCCTGAAAAAATCTTTCTCGCCACTATATCCAAACTATCAAGTGAGGACATTAAATGGGAACCAAGAAGTTCATCAACTTTTGAGGGACGGTCATGAATTGTCTCGCCAAAATTAGACATTTCCATCCTCCATCATAAACAAAGGAACGTCTTGAAGGAGTCTGTCAACCATTGAGCAAGAAGTTCTTGCAGCAGTTTCAGCTTCAAAGGTTCGAACTATTCTATGTTGCAAAGCAGGAACTGCGATTGCGTGGATATCTCGATGCGAGACTGCAAACCTACCATCAATAATTGCTGCAACCTTTGCACAAGACACGATTGCTTGTGCAGCCCTTGGACTTGCACCAACGAGAATGTCATTTGAAACCCACTCCGGAGCGTAGTCTGAATCGCAGTGTGTTGCTAATACCAACCTAGTTACATAATCTTGGATATGAGGGGCAATAACGACTTGACGAGCAAACTCCTGCACACCAATAATAAAATCGACATTAACAATTATTTCTGTATCTACATTCTTTCCAGTTGTTGTTCGTTCGACAATTTCGTTCAACTCTGTTCTCGAAGAATACCCAACATTTATTTTTAACAAAAACCGGTCAAGCTGTGCTTCAGGAAGTGGATATGTCCCTTCTTGTTCAATTGGGTTTTGAGTTGCAAGCACAAAAAATGGTACGGGCAAGTCTCGCGTAACCCCATCAATTGAGACTGATCTTTCTTGCATTGATTCAAGAAGGGCTGCTTGGCACTTTGGTGTAGCACGATTTATTTCATCAGCAAGAAGTACATTATGAAAAACTGGGCCCTTGCGAAATGTAAACTCTCTAGAACCTGTTGCTTCGTTGTGATCAACAATTGTTGTCCCTACGATATCTGCTGGCATCAAATCTGCGGTACATTGAATGCGACCCGTAGACACATTAAGCACTTCACCTAGTGTTCGGACCAGTAATGTTTTACCCAAACCTGGAGGGCCTTCAAGCAAAACGTGGCCATTTGCAAAAATCGAAACGAGTACCATATCCACGACTCGTTTTTGCCCGACAACTACATTCGATATTTCTGCTCGCATCCCATCGAAACCTCGTCGAATAATTTTGCATCCTGCGCGCACATCTTCCACAGATGTAATTTCTTTTGGCAAATGTGATGCACTAAAGGTCACTTGTCATCCTCCGGGTGGTTTCGTTCTCGTTTTTTCTTCAGTAACTGGCTTAAATTGTCATCTCGACCTTCCAACTCTTGTTTTGGTTTCTTTGGAGGAGTTGGCTGGGCTGGTTTCGTAGACGCATCATCATGCTCAATTATTGGACGCCGCCCCTCACTCTTTGGCTTATGTACTTTTCGTAGCGCTTCAACCGAACCAGTTGAAACTTTTTCGACTGGAGCAAGAAGCGTTTGCATACTCTTTTTATCAATCCACAGACGGCGAATCGCAACATCTAACACGAGCATGCACGCAGCGATTACCGCAAGCAAATCCCACATCGAATGTGGACTTACAGGTTGTTGAATTGTTGTTTCATCAAACAAATCAATACTTTCAACATCGTCCAACGAAAGAACTCTTCCCCCAGTTCGTTCCGCAAGTTGATGAAGCAAAGATGCGTTGTGTGATGTTGTGGAATACTCTTTTGGATATGGAACCGTAACTGCTGTTGGTATTCTTCCGGTCACAGAACCATCTTTGTCTTGAAAAGCAATGTTCACAAGCCAAGCACCACTTTCCTTTGCATTAAATTCAGCGTGGTATCTACCAGGACCTGTTTGTTGAAGCGTTAATGGAATCGCATCCCCTTTTGGATTTATAACTACCGCCTTAGATTGCATAAAATTCATCATTTGATTTTCTGCGTCAACTGCTTCAAGATCAACAATCCCTCTGTCGCCTTCAACTCGTGATGTGACACTCATGTTTGGTGGAGAAGACCCTCGCATGACCCATCGAATACACCCCTCTAAAAACTCGGGAAACTCTGCCCAACTTGGCCACTGCGTCGCCCAACGGTTTCCTAAATCTGTCATTAGAGCTATTGATTTCCCAAGACCGTAATGCCACCAAGCCAGAAGTGGGTCATCGCCATCACTTACTTGAATAAACCAAGGAGTCTGAGCAAAACCCCCCTTCGTTCCAGCGACTACATATCCATTCACGAGCGGAACTGAGTATATCCCTTGCACGGGACCCGTCACACTTGGCCTTAACACAACATCCCAGTCACCGCCTTCTTGCAGTAGCGACCGCGAATTAAGTTGTGCTTCCTTGATAAAAATACTTGGCAACTTATTCGGATTATTGACCATATAAAAACGCCCACCAGTGACAGTTGCTATCCCTTTCATCTTTTGGCGATCCGTAGGAGAACCGTGTCCACCAACCATAACTGTTGAAACCGTAACTTCTGCGGCGCGGTATTCACTGAGTAATTCTTGAGACGGGCCAATAGGATCACCATCGCTGATAATAATAACGTGTCGTTGAGCAGCATCAACATTAACCAAGCCATTCAGAGCCACTTGCATTGGAGAACCAAAGTCCTGCATATCTCCAAAGACCAAACGATTAATTGCATCAATTGCTGCTTTCTTATCGCCAGCTAATTGCAGTGGCAATGTCCAACCAGAATTATTAATTGTTCCGTCTCCGCCATTCCAGTTGTATTCAATAATTCCAACATAGTCAAGTTCGCTTAGTGAATCGACAGCCGCCTTAGCCATTCGCTGTCCCCAGTAATTACCTTCGGGCATTTCACACGAATGCATAATCAAAGCAAGAGCACCCCTTGGTAATTCCCTTGTTTGTGGTGGTTCGCACTGTATTGGCATTGCTTGTTCCAACTGCGACCCAATCCATCCCCCTGCTCCAAATGCATTTGGACCACCCGTGAGAAGCAACCCTCCTCCTAAATCATGCACAAATGAATACAACTGTTTCTCTTGCAAATCATCAATCATCCAACGTGCAATATCTACAAGAATAACTGCGTCAAATTCTGAAAAACCAATACTATCACGGGGAATCTGTTTTGGTGAACTTACTTCAACTGTCAAACCCGCGCTTGTAAGGATGTCGCGCAAGTGTTGTGAGTTTAACTCGTTCTGCGTTACGAGCAAAATTATCCCGCCATTTGAAACAAACGTTACTGCAATACCTGTATTGTTTGATGTTACCGAATCTGTTCCTGCATCTGGGACCCACATCGCTTCAAACTTCTGAGACCCAACTGTCTGAATCGGGATGTCAAACATTACTGCATTTACGCCCGAATGCAATGACATTGGAATCCCATTTCCGTCATGTTTCGGAGAGACATCAAGTTCAACGCCATTCTGTAATACGTGCAGGACACCAGACGATTGTGCAATACTTCTTAGAATAATTCGAACAGGGACTGATTGACCAAACCGTGCTTGAGATGGAGCAACAACTTTTTCAATCATTACCTCATGAGTATGATCGTACAAGAGTGGCAAAACATCGATTGGGATGCCACTCGCATTTGCTTGGTTTGCAACAGAGAGTACTTGCCCGTCGGTTTCATTTCCATCTGACACAACTAGAATTCGAGAAGCAGTATCACGAGGAAGAAGTGCAATCGCCATCTGCACTCCTTTAGAAATATTTGTTGCTGTTCCATCTGGTTCATTCGCAGCAGGTTCAAAAACAGTGAGTTTATTGGGCATCGAACCAATCGAAACTTCTCGACCAACACTGATTACGGCTAGTCGATTATGCTCTCCTCTCCGGTCGGGTGATGTCCATTCTTTTAAAGTCTCCACAGCTTGATTCTGAATCTGTTTTGGAATTGACTGGCTTCGATCAAGTACTGCTATAACCGAAACACCCTCTCCTGTTTGTTCCCAGACAGGTCGAGCAATTGCAACTGATAGTAAAATGATGATTAAACAACGAGTAATCGTCGATGCAACTGCTCTTCCCCTTGCACCTCGACGCGATACACCATGCCACGCAAGTGTGATGACAGGGACAAGAAGCACGAGCAAAATAAGCCAACCAGGGCGGTCAAATTGGATTGGGAACATCATTGTGTAGACATCATATCGGGCAATAGTTGAAGACGGTTATTCCCTGTATCTGCAATAACAATTCCTTCTGCAGTTGTAGCGATTCCCCACGGAGTTCGCAACAAACCAACGGTATCTCCCGCGCTTCCCCAAGTTTCAATCGACTCTCCTGCTAAGGAAAATCGTTGTAATCGATTATTTCCAAACTCACAGACAATAAATGTGTCTGGCGAATCCATCACTATGCCATAGGGATACAACATTTCCGTTTTAAGGCGTCCAACTTTGGAAATTGTAGTTACCACTTCGCCATCTGGTTTTAGAACCACCACGCGATGATTCCCAGAATCCGTAATGTACAAATACCCTGAGTTTGGGTCGATTGCGATTGATTGTGGGCGTCGAAATGAAGCGATGCCTTCGCCATGTTCACCAATTGAACGAACAAATATTCCATCTTGAGTAAAAACACTTATCCTGTCATTCCCCCCATATTCAGAAACAAAAACTTCACCATTGATTCCAAATGCTATATCTGTTGGGTATAAAAACTGACCTTCCTCAATTCCATATTCTCCGAACTCAAGTATTTCTTCACCTTGAGAATCCAGAACAAGAATTCGATGCTGGTGAGTATCTGCAATCCAAATATTCCTCTCCTTATCAATTGAAACTCCTGTCGGAAACCCCGTTCCGGAAAGTTCCAAATCCCAAGAGGATAAAAATGTGCCATCATGTGAAAAGCGTTGAAGTCGACCAGTTTTATCAATGACAACAATAACTTGATCATCAGAATCAATCGCCCGAGGCGTTATAAAGTGACCTTCTGATTTTCCAACACTGCCCGCTAGTACAGCATCTCGCATTGGTTTTTGTTCGTTCGATTTACAAGAAATTACTAGTGCAAGTAAAACCATTGATAGGACAAATTTTCTATTCAAAACAAAAAGAAACAACCCTCCAACAGTAGCAATCGCAATCATTACGAACAATGCACTCGTTACTAATTGTGGGCGTTGATAATGCATCGCATTTAATAGAGCCACTGAAATCGGCTGGTGTGTTGAAGGAGGCGCAAGTTGAGTGGTCAATGCAACCTCGCCAAATGACATTGCAATTGATATCGCAAGTGCAACACTCATGGCTTGTAACAGCCGTGGACATGTTGCACTGAGCAAAGAAAGAATCGACCGTGGAGAATCAAGTTGGCAAAGCGTTTTTGTGTCTGGACAATGTGCAACCCATCGACCAGCAAGTGACCCAACAAATCCAATTCGAGAAACTTGGGCAAGGATAAGAATTACAGGCGTCCTATCGACAAAATCTAGGTTTACCAAGTGCCAAGCGTGCCCCACAACCGACGCAATCAAACTTGCAGGTAAACAAGCAACAAGAATCCAGACAACGTCAATTCCATTTGCAAGAACTTTCATCCTTGCACAGGAAGACAAATGAATTGCCATCGATGAAACAACAATCAAACAAATAGTAATGGCGACAAAAAATGCAATCGTTGCACTCACAAAAAGATCGCCACCATACTGAGACCATAATTGAAATCCATCACTTCTAAGGGAGGTCAAGGCACTAATCAGAAGTGGTCCCCCAGTAAGTAAAACCCATACGAAGAGAATTGGAGTGATAGTTTTGTACTGACGCAAAGTTTGATGCTGATGATGGGTCCTGCAATTGAATATCGCAAATAAAGCAAGTACAGCAAAAAACAATCCAGCAATGCTAAGCCAAGGTGCGCTCATTATTGTTCCACCAGCAGATATAACGGCTCGTAATTCATTCCCCAGAGTTGCAATTTGTGCGAGATCAAAACATGTAGTATTTGTGGCGGTAAGTGCTCCAACGAGAATCACGCTTGATAAAAGCAATTTTTTCTCGACACAAAATCGATTCACCATACGCTTCAGAATTGTAGGATTATCAATCGAATGTAAGACCATAAGTCCATTTGAATTTCGATTTGACATTGCGGCAAGTAGTGCAGGAATTGGCCAAGACCACCCAACGAGTGCCATCAAAACACACGTTTTCATAGAAAATGCAAGTAAATCGTGGCGTACAATAGTCTGGTGAAGCCATGAACCCGACGGCCATAATTGCCACCATGCGTAATAGACTGCGTAAGCTGGAACTGCAAGGGACATAAGTAGCGTTAGAACAAAAGCAGAAAATGCTGGGCGACGAAGGGTCGCGACACGAAGCCCAACTGGCCAGCCGATTGCAGTAGCTAAGAAGCCCACACTCAATGACCATAGAAAGGTTCTGAATATGACTGAGACATTTTCGTGTGGAACTTCAACATGTTTACCTATAGAGGTTGCACTACACAAAAATAAAACTAATGGAAGAGCAATAACCAGTATTGCGATGAGAAGAACAAGGAGTTGTAGCCATAAGGTTCTGTTCAATCTCACTGCATCAACTCATTCATCACCACGGTTAAGTGGCTATCAGACTCTAATTCTGCTTCATAAAAATCAACTACAAGCGGATCATCAACAACAAGATTCGGAAATTGTTTCGCCACTTCTGGCTGGAGTGGAATATTATGCGAGGCAGATAACGCAAGCACGGTTGCAACTTCATCGCTTAATAAAAAATCTACAAATTGTTCAGCCAGCTTGGGATGTGCACACCCTTGCACAACTCCAACTGTATTAGGAATGAGAAGTGTTCCACCGCCAAGTCCATCGTGATGCCTTGGCATAAACATTGCTATCGGATTTCCGCGGTCTTTAGCACTGTGAACATCATCTGTATCCGTCATTGCATACAGAGCAGTGCCATCTATAACGGCTTGCACTGTTGCCGCGTTGCCACCAAGCAAAGGTCTTCCTTTCATTGATTGAAACAATGCTCTACTTTTTTCTGGATATTTTGCCATAACCGAAATGTGCGTACGAGTTGTGCCAAACCTAGGATCTGCCATTGCAGCTTCTCCATATTCCCACCACATTCTTGGCAAATCCTCTTCCTGCACTACATTAGGATTAAATGCAATGACACGTGCTCGTGGCGAAAACGCAAACCACTTCATATCACTATCTCGATACTGCGTGGGCCATTCCAGAGTCGTTGGAGTCGCACAAGGCGACAGCACATGCTCACGTGCTAGTTGAATTGTTCCAAGAATCTCAGAAGACCAAAAGACATCGGCGATTGGGCGCTCCAACTCTCGAATCAACCGCTGAACAAGTGCTGTTGTTTTTGATGCTTCCGTATCACCAACCCAAGCAACATCTATCCCTGTTTTCTCTGTAAATAAAGCAAAGACTTCTCGAGCGATATGTTCATCTGCAGAAACATATACCGTAACAGTGATGTTGTCTGTGTTTGAAGAACATCCAATTAGAAGACTAGATAAAAGAATCGGAACGAAAAAATTACTGGATACTTTCGGTGTCATCTTCATTCGATGGATCCGTAAGTTCTTCGAGTTGACCGAAATAGTGTCGTAATAGCTCGTGATATCTACGAGGCACTTCTTCGTCAATAATTGCTTGCTCTGCGTCCCTTTGTTGAGCAAGTACCGTTTCACGAACTGCTGCTGTTGATTCACCCATTGTCAACAAGCCGCCCTCAAATAACTGACGAGCAATAATTGTTCCTTCAAGGGTTTGCACTGGTGACCGTTGAGCAACTGAACTCGTTCCAGTCTCTGTTGTAGGATTACTCCCGCCATTACCTTGCCCCTCGCCGCCGGTGCCACCCTGGTTTTTGCCTTTGCCGCCACTGCACATTCCCTGAGCTGCATTTTGGCACATACTTTTGGCAAGTTGAGCTTGTGTTTTAAACATTTGCATCGCTTTTAACTTTTCTAATTCACTGGCCATTCCTTCACCCGACTTGCCACCGGCGCATTGTTTGCATGCTTCTCCCATTTTGTTGCACATTTTCGATGCGTTTTGTTGGGCTTTTAACAACTCCATTAGTTGCTTCTTTTGCTCTTGAGTCAACTCTTTTGCATTTTGAATTGCTTTCATCGCTGCGTCTGGGTTGCTCGCAAAGTTCCCATTTAAACCGGCTGCTGACATTGCAGAAGCTAGCGCTTCATTTGATTGTGAAAGTTTTTGCAGTTGTTTTGCAAGGTCTTCCATCGCTTTAGCAAGTTGCTCTCTTTCTTCCTCAGACAGTTCTGATGATTCCAATTGCTTTTCTAACTTCTCAAACTCTTTTTTGGCTTGGTCAAAATTACCATTCTTCATATCTGCAACCATAGGTTGCATGTTCGAGTTCTTCGGCATTTTTAATGCCTTCATTCTCCGCAACATTTCTTCGAAAGACAAAGCATTTTCGTCTTGCATTAATTCATCGAGACGTTTTTGAACATCTGTTATTTTTTTCAATGCATCACGACGTAATGTTTCTGAGTCAAGCGATTCATTAACATTCGTTGCAGCAAGTTCAGCAAGTTCATCTTCTAAAGATTTACTAAGCAACTCTTCATTTTCCAATTGTTCAAGTACCGCATCGATTGTATATTCAATGTCATCTTCTGAGGCAACGAGTTCAGAAGTTGACAAAACACCATTCTCATTCCACAACCCCCATTGTGGAGTCCACAACACAACAAAAGCAATAAGCCCTGCAACTCCAACACTGCTAGAATTTTTTGGAAGCATAATTGGAAAATATGTTCTAACATTCGAACTGATACTTTTTGATTGTGCAACCTCAATTGCATCTTCTACAACTGCTTCGCAAAACGGTTCAGAAGTATCTTCGCAAGCAATCGCAGATGAAATGCGATCATGAAGTTGCATCCTTGAATCAATTTCGGTAGCAGCTTCAATATCAGTAATAGGTGATTTAATCCAAGACGTAAGTAAAACCAAAACAAAAATCATCCCAGAAATTATCCAGATCAATGACCATGGAATGAAGGGCGTAATACCTGCTCGATCAATAATCGCAAGAACTAGAATGAGGAAAGAGAATGCAAGTAAAAAGTGAGAACTCTTGCAAAGAACAATATTGAGTTGTAACCTCAATCGAGCGCTATTCACAATGTTATGAAGGTGCTTCATTGGAGTACTTTAATTGTACGCGAGCAACTCGTCTTGAAGAGCCATTAAGACTGAAGTAATTCCTTTAGTCTCGCTTTTACGTCTTCTAAAGGCGAAAAAACGCGAGCGCCAGCAGCATGGACATGCCCACCACCACCAAAATAGCCAGCAAGTACATTCACATCAATCAAAGATGATTTATCTTCGTGCAAGCTCGGTTTTGAACGAAAACTCATTTTCGTGACGGTTGGATCTGAGTCCGTCAATAAAATTGATGCCTGCATATTCTCCAGTACTAATGGGGTATTCACAAGCCCAACAATGTCCGTACTTGAACCGTTTGTTTCTTGAAAGTCAGTACTTCTCAACATCATGATTGCACTAGATCCTACGTATTCGATACTTACAAGCATTCGCTGGAGCAATTCCATTCTTGCTGGTCTGGCAGTCTCTTCTAAATTTCTGTAGAGTTGATAGCGGTCAATGTTATGCTCCAACAAACGGGAAGCATCTGAAAAACATCGAGCATCTGCATTTGAAAATCTAAACCATCCTGTATCAGTCCCTAGACCAATAAATAACGCCTCTGCAACAGAGTGACGACCTGTTCCAAGACCAATATTCATCTCTTCAAATAGAGCCATAACGACTTGCGTACACGCCGCTGCAGAAATATCAACAATTCGATCCGTTGCAACATCATCTCCGTTTGCATGATGGTCCAAACCAATAATGCGACTCTTCCGTTCCCGAAGCCATTGCTCAAGTGCTTCAAGTTGAGACCATGCGCCTGTGTCGACAACAATAATTAGGTCGGGTTCTTGGGCTGGGAGCCCACGTTCTTCAAGGAGACGAATATCGGAATCACCTGCAGCTAGTTGTAATCCATGTTCAATCGGTCCGATGAATAAGTTCTCCACTTCCTTACCTATACTTTGAAGGCCACGACATAGTCCAATGACCGAGCCAATTGCATCACCGTCTGGCTTGCGATGTGTAGTTACAACAATATGGTTTGCATCCTGAATTCGCTGAGCGAGTCCAGCATAACTTGTTGTTGATTCGTATACGTCTGTTTGTGAAGTCATGAAGTGCTTTCTATCAGTGAAATCGTTGTTTGAATATCTTCTTCGATAGCGAGTGTCAGCGATTCAACTGAATCAAACGCAATTTGTTCTCGAATCCAATGCGAGATAGTAACGTTCAATGGCCATTCATAGTGACCAATTACTCCATCAAATCCAATTAGGTGTACTTCACACACTCGATCATTGATTCCAAATGTTGGTTTTGTACCAATGCTAATAGCAGCAATATACTTAGTTCCATCAATCTGAGCGCTCCCCGCATAAATACCATCTCTAGGTAGCATCGTTTGAACATCCCCAAGATTCGCAGTTGGAATTCCAACTTGTCGACCACGGTGATCTCCAGGAACAACAATTCCAGAAAGAACATACTCTCTACCAAGCATGCGTGTCACATCGGCCATTTGACCATTATTTAAGAGTTGCCTAATCATCGAACTGCTCGCTCTTACTAGGTAATTGTCTTCAAGAGAGACATCTACTCTCGGTATTACGATGACATCAAAACTAAACTCATCACCAAGAGATTTCAAAGTTTCAATTGTTCCTGCTCTTCGGTGCCCAAAGCGGAATCCCTCGCCCTCGATGATACATGAAAGAGCAACTTCCTCGATTACGCTTTTGATGTACTCTCTTGGCTCAAGTGCAAGCATTTCTGGTGTGGGCGTAAGTCGACGGACTTCATCTGCACCAGCATCGATGAGCAATTCTCGGCGTAGCGTAAAAGTAGTAATCCGCTCAATTAGCACTCCCGGCTGCAATATAGAAACTGGCGGCGGATCAAAACTCCACATCTCAACCCTTCCTCCTTCGCCAACCGCACTGCGAGCAGCTTCAACCAAGGCTAGGTGTCCTTGATGGACAGCGTCAAAATTGCCTATTGCTATTGCTGTATTCACATTTGAGCCATTCTGTTCATAGTGTGCACGATATTCGGAAATCGAAAACAATGCGTATTGTACAGATGCCTCCAAACGGTTCTAATACACAAATGGCAACTCAATCAAAGCAACCTGTTGGCAGCAAACCAGAGAATCCAGCGAGCATTATCGAAAAAGTGACAAATAGTCTGCGTTTAACTGCAGAAGAAACGGTCCCGTGGTTTCTCGAACAGATGCCATTGATGTACTTTCAAGATACAGATGAAGAAACTCAACTTGCCCATTTACGAGCAATAATCGCTGAATCAGCTTCTGGAAGACCGATTGAGATCACGCTCAAGAATGATGACGCCTCTGAATGGACATTCATGAGGCCGCGTGACTACCCAGGAGTTCTTGCAGAACTCATGCAAAACTTACCTTGGGATCAAACTCTGCGTGCGGCAAAAATCCATACAGCAGGAGATGGAAATCTTGTCCTTGACACTTTCGAATTTGGGGAGCCCGCGCCTTTTTCTGAAGATCATCCTCAATACTCGACCAAAATAGAAGAAACAGTCGCATACGCAAAAGAATATTTACCTCAATGGACACCCAATCTGATTCAAAACTATTACGAATCATGTTCTGAAGATTATGCACTCACTATTACTCCTTTACGAATGTCAAAGCATTGGCAACTTGTCCAACGGCTTACTGGAACAGATGGAACAACCGTCGCGCTTGAACGCGAAAGTGATCCGTCCCTGAGTCGTATTATTATTGCTGTGAGCAATTCGACTAGGCGATCTATGCTGCAAAGACTTGCAACTCGATTGAGCAAATCTGGAATTAATATTCACCGTGCATATCTTGATAGTGTTGACGATGGTGACAACGGTTGGATTACACTTATTGGGTGTGTTGTACAAGGACCTGAGGGAGGTCCAATTGATGAGAATAGCCAATTCTGGAAGGAAATTCGACTCGACCTGTTGCGTCTCAAGTGGCTGGATCCTCGAACGGTACGACTTGGATATGACACAAAAGAACTAGATCTTACTGGTGCAGAAATCGTTACCGCCCTACTCGATTTAATATATCAAAGTCTTGTCAAGAAAAACCCGTACGCCTTTAATCCGACTCGGCTTGACACCCTTTCCCGCGCCAATATCGACATCACCATTGCGATATCAAACTTGTTTAGGGAACGATTCAACCCGACGAATCCACTTGAGGATTCCGCATACGAATCGCAGCGTGCAACTTTGTTGGAACGCATCGACAACCATGTTGACCTTGAAGATGCACGCACAATGTTCGTTAAAATGCTTGATGCAATTCATGCTGTCAAACGAACAAACTTATTTATTGAAGATCGATATGCACTTTCAATGCGACTTGACCCATCAATACTCACAACTGAAGATCGTTCAGAACCCCCATTTGGTGTCTTCTTTGTCCATGGAAGAGATTTCAACGGATTTCATGTGCGATTCAGAGATATTGCTCGCGGAGGAGTGCGTGCGATTCACCCACATGGGGTTGAGCAATTCTCCCTTGAACAAGAACGTCTGTACGATGAGGCATACAACTTAGCGTTTGCTCAACAACTAAAAAATAAAGATATCCCAGAAGGCGGAGCAAAGGCTGCGTTGCTTGTACATCCAAATGGTCGCGTAAGCAGAAGTGTGAAAGCATTTGTTAATTCGATACTCGACCTCATCACACCAGAAGAAACAACAAAATCGCAAATAGTCGATCGTCTTAATCATAATGAACTGATATATCTGGGACCTGATGAGAACATCACTCCAAAATTGATTGACTGGGTTGTAGATAGAGCACGCAGGCGGGGCTATCCAATGCCAACAGCTTTGATGAGTTCCAAGCCAGGCGCTGGAATAAATCACAAGGAGTATGGCGTAACGAGCGAGGGAGTTGTTGTCTTCCTCGATACCGCTCTGCGTTCAGTTGGAATCAATCCTGACACCGATACCTTCACTGTTAAAATTACTGGCGGTCCTGATGGGGACGTTGCTGGAAATGGCATCCGAATTCTTCATCGGGAATATGGCGACAACGCAAAAATTCTAGGAATTGCTGATGGTTCTGGTTGTGGTGAAGACCCAGATGGTCTCGATCACAACGAGTTACTTCGTCTCTTTAGGGAAGCTCTACCAATTTCAGCATTTGACCCTTCAAAATTAGGAACACGTGGCACAATTTCTTCTATAGATGACCCTGAAGGGATACACCTAAGAAATACTTTACACGACAGGATTGAATGCGATGCATTTATTCCCTGCGGTGGACGCCCGGCTACTATCCATGGCGGAAACTGGAAAAACTATTTGAAGAAAGATGGTTCACCAAGTGCACGGGTCATCGTTGAGGGTGCCAATTTATTCCTCACTCCTGATGCACGAAGAGAGTTGTCAAATGCTGGCACACTTATTCTGAAAGATTCATCTGCAAATAAATGTGGAGTTATTTGCTCAAGTTTTGAAATCGGCGCGTGCATGCTTCTTTGTGAAGAAGAGTTCATGGAAATCAAGGAGACCTTTGTAGAACAAGTACTCGTTCGCCTACGGGAACTCGCTCGATCAGAAGCTGAATTACTTGCACGCTTACATCAACATCACCCACACTCACCTCTTCCTGAAATGAGTATTCGGATTAGTAAGATAATGTCCAGAGTTTCGGATTCACTCATCGCCCATTGGGATTCAATGACAGATGAACAACAGAAGGAACTACAGAGACTCGTCATTGAACACCTCCCCGAAGTCCTCGTCGATCGAGTCGGAGATCTTCTCTGGACTGCGATGCCAGACACGTATTTACAGTGGATGATGGCAAAATCTCTCGCGGCTAGAATTGTGTACCGAGAGGGCTTTGAATACCTAGAAACGATGGAAGATGCTGATTTATCAGGTCTTGCACTTCGATATCTCGATCTTGAAGAGGAACGAGAAATCCTCACAGAAGAAATTTTAAAATCTAATTTGCAATACAAGGACCGAGTTGCTGCGTTACTCCATGATGCTGGTATATTTTCAACTATGGGACGATGCCATAAACCGTGACCTTTCCAATCAACTTGTAATCTGAGGAGGTTCTCATGCTTTCAAAAGCTTTTACATTACTCACAACGGTACTTTTTCTTTCCCCTATTTCAAACGGGCAAGTTTCACTTGAGATGGAACCGATTGAAGCGAATAGCACCATCACAGATGTCACGCTCTATAGGAATAGAGCCGCAATCACTCGAACTGCCATACTCGACTTGAAAGTTGGTGGGTACACCATGTTCTTTAGAGATTTACCTTCCTCAGCATATCTTGATTCTGTACAAGCAAGTGTGGGCGATAATGCAAAGTTGCTAAGTGTTGACACTTCAAGCAGACCAAGGACTGAAGATAACAGCGAAATAATTAAGGGAATTACCGCTGAGATAGAAGATGTCGAAAAACAAATCGACACCCTCAACGCAAGACAAGATTCGCTTGCATTGCAAATCACAATGTTAAAAACATTGATTGAACAAGCGAGCAATGCAAAAGAAGGACCCGTTGATCTTGACGCTTTAGAAAACCAACTTGAGTTTATCGGGACAAAGATGACATCACTCACAGTTGACCGAACGACGAATGAAAAAGCTTTAAAGGAATTAAAAAAGACACTTCAAAACCTCCGCCAACGAAAACAAAATTTATCTGTAAATCGTGGGACACAATTAAATGCAGTTGTGGATATCGGAGTAACACAACCAGGAAAAATTCAAGTTCAATTGACGTACCTTGTGAACAATGCAAGTTGGCAGCCAACTTATTCCATCCGTGCAAACAATGCTGGCGACAAAATCACAGTGGAATACGATGCAGAACTCTGGCAACGTACTGGTGAAAATTGGACCGATGTCGCAATGACACTTTCAACAGCGCAGCCACAACAGTCTACGACTCCTCCAATGCCCTCCCCTTGGTTTGTTGATGTCTATGTCCCACCTCCTCCCACAAGTACGGGACTAGGCGGTAGGAGAGAAAGTTATAGGGCAAAGAATAGTGATGCGCTGCACATGCGTAGAACTGGTCTCGCGATAGAGGAGATGGCCATGGACGCAATGGTTGTCGAAACGGCATCCGCTTTTGCAACTGTCAATAACGATGGGCCTGCTGTAAGTTTTTCTCTCCCACGAACGGTTACTGTACCCTCCAATAGAGAAGATAAACAAACTACTTCTCTTGGTGCATTTGAAACCGAAGCAGAAATGTTTCATGTCGCTGCACCAATGCTTACCGATTCAACGTTTATCAGAAGTAACGTTACAAATACGAGTGAATACATTTTGCTTCCAGGTCAAGCATCGATCTTTCACGGCAGTGATTATGTGGGAAAAACTTCATTGCCAACAATCGCACCAAACGAAACATTCCCACTTGACTTAGGAATTGACCCTGTCGTGACAGCCACTAGAGTGTTGCTTGAAAAAGAAGCAACAACAACCGGACTTTTTGGAAGTGGTAAACAAACACAGTACGAATATCGAATTACAATTTCAAATGGTCATACTGAAGCTATTGAAGTACATCTCTGGGATCGGTATCCAGTTTCTAGAAATGAAGAAATTGAAATCACTTTAAAAGACCTAAGTTCACCTCTTTCAACTAATCAAAAGTATGTCGATTCAGAAAAACCAATGGGTTTACTTCGATGGGATCTCACCATTCCAGCACAAAGTACAGGTGATGCTAGTTTCGTACTTAGCTGGCGAGTTGAAGTAGCAAGGGGCAAAGACATCGAAATGACCCCACTTCCTGAATAGTAGGGTTCTTTTTTAGCGCTTAAACACCCTTTTAGACATAAATAGAGGTATTCCATGGGAACAATGACCGATGGATTGGTACACTGTGTTGCGAGATAACTCTGTTTCTAGTCCTTAGTCATGGATCTCACCCCCTACTGGAATTGCCCCTACATGTCACTACACCGTACATATTCCCTATTCAATCGAATACCACAACTCCTTTGCTCCCTACTAGTTATGGTTCTAGCGGTCTCGCCTAGCGGATGCGACGAAGGACCAGACAGCGAAACTGCTATCCAACAATCTCTTGATACGCTTCTCTATGATTTACAAGTTGCCACTAGTGGAAACAATATCGAAAACCTCGAAGCTGTAATAGCATCTGCAAATAGAGTCCGCCCATCATCTCAATCTCAAAAGAAAAGCAAAAACCTCTTGCTATCCACAGCAAAAGAAAAGCTAGCTCAACTAAAATTTCAAACGCTCTCAGCAAAAACAAATTCGGTTTCTAGCATCCTGAAACTCGCTGAAACACAAGCCCTCCAAGTCGCGCTCCTTCGAGATACTGCTGACTCATTACTCGATACATCAAAGAGTACAGGAACTTCAAAAAGTATCGAGATAGCTTCAGCTCAAAATTCAATCCGTAATCATTTCAAATCTCAGCGTACAGAAGCAAATTCTGAATTAGCCGACCTTGATTCACAAAGTCAAGCAGCACGTGAAGATGCAGAAAGACTTCGCCAACAAGCCAGCCAACTTCTTATCAATTCAGAAGAAGAAGGAGTCATCGAAGGGTTTGAAACATACGAAGCAGGTGCTCAAGCATTACGACAATCTCAACTCATCGCACTGTCAGCTGCAGAAATTGAACTTCAATCAACAATGCATGCAATGCCAATGCTTGAAGAAGCGGAAGCTGAACTAGAAGCAATCGCATTGATTCTAAGTGGTATGGAGGACACACAAGACATGCTCCAAGTACTCCTAGATACTTCTGTTAAAAATGCCGCTGACTACAATTCGCTCGCTGACGAAATTGATGCCGAAGCAGCTGATACCATGAGCGAAGCAATTGAACTTGGCAACACGCTCATACAAGAATGGCAAAATCTTTCAGACCTTACACGAGAAGCAATGCAAGGCGCTGGGCGAAGCCGTGGAGCATCACGAGAAGCTCAAAAGACTACTGGGATATGGAAACTTGATTTAGAGTGGACATTAGGTCAAATAGAAGAAACAAAACAAATGTTTTTACTTGAGGAATTACGAACCCTTAATTCATTTATAGAGCGTGGGATTGTCACATCATCGAGCAAGTGGCGAAATCTTACTTCATCAATATCTACTGAAATAGAACAAACAAAGCAAAACGCCTTAGCTGCATATGAAAACGCAATTCAACTTACAAGTTCTGTAGGGGACCAAAGTGCTTCTTATATTAATCAACTGAATACTCGTATAGCAATTCTCAAGGGCGAAAATGTTCCAACTCCTGTTACAAGCGATGTTGAAAATCGGCAACCCAGTTCACCTCCTTCAACACATTCAGCTTCAAGTGGCGTTAATTTTGAAACACCTCAAGAACTTGCAGAAGCTTTTAACGACGGCGTTGCTGTCAATGTAGATGGTAAAACCTCACAAAGCGATATTCGACATCTTTTCATCGCTGAAGATCCAGACGCGAAGAGTTTTGTTGATTTTATTAGTAATATCCTTGGTGCAACAACAAATATTCTTATTGCCGTACGTGACAATATGGGCGAAGCAGCCATGCAAGAATTTCTTGCAAAAAACCCAATACGAACTACCGATTTGATGCCACCAATAAATGTGTCTTCAATCTCAATGCAAAGTGAAGATATCGCAAGTGCAAAAACTGCCAAAGGCGAGACACTCATGATACATAGAACTCCTGATGGCTGGAAGGTTTATCTTTCAAGTAGCTCAGAGCAAAACGCTGCATTGTTCGCCATGGCGAAGCAGGTAGGCACGATGATGTCTCCTCTTATGGATATGATGAACTCCCTCGCAGAACAAATCAGAAATGGCGAAATAACAACCATCGATGAATTGGATGCTGCAGGCGAAGCGTTTATGGCAGACTTCAACCCATTTTAATTCGCCGCATCTTCTGGCGAAAAAGTATTTGAGAAGTCGCAACAAAAATAGAATCGACTACAACTGAAGAAGTACTGCTACTGCAGTTTCTTGAACAATTGGGTCATCGTCAACTTGTGCAATCATTTGTAGGGCCGACAGTAACTCCTCGTTCGGCGTTACCGCCAAAAGATTTCCCGCCACAATGACTGCATTCCTTCGCATCATCCCTAACTTTGCTCGCTTCATCGAAGACCCGCTGAATGCCTCTCGTCTCTGTTCTTCATCCCAGCCAAGTAATTCAAGGACATCTAGCGAATTAAATTTTGGAGAGTACGCTTCATGTATTGGTGCAATATCCCCCTTTTGTGTTTTCTGATTATGTGGACAAACCTCTTGGCAAATATCACACCCAAATAGCCACTTCCCAATTGAAGAAAACAACTCCGGGTCAATTGCAGTTCGATGTTCAATCGTTAAGTAACTAATACATCGTCGTGCATCAACACTCCAAGGTGTAATTGCATCTGTTGGGCACGCATCAATACATTGAGTACATGTACTACAAGGATCTTCCTGAACATGGTGAATTGGTGATATATCCGCTGTAGTCACAATACACCCAAGCAACATCCAACTACCAACGCCTTGCTCAAGAAGTAGTGTGTGCTTCCCTATCGCGCCAATACCCGACCGCTCCCCATACTCACGCTCAAGTAGAGGTGCGGTATCTACACAAGCTCGAAATTTCTCAGAGGGAAAGTGCTCTTGAAGAATGTCACATACTCGATGCAAACGACGCTTCATTTCCTTGTGGTAATCTTTTCCCCTCGCGTACCTCGCTACGAGACCGTGCCCTTCTTGCAATGGCAATTCTTCAAGTTTGCTATAACGATCCGCGACGCAAATCACAGACTTTGCACCTTCAAGTATATTTCTTGAATCAAGCCGCACATCTACATTTCGATTCATCCACTCCATCTCACCATGCTTTCCATCGACAAGCCATTGTTCAAGGGCAACATCATGTGAAGATCGCTTTGCGCTAGTGACTCCCGCAAGCGCAAAATCCGCCGAATAACATAATTCAACAATAGAAGAAGCGTCCAATTGGTTCATCAGAACTCTACTGAATTGTTGTGGTCGGGTGAAACTAATTCAAGTTTCGCATATTCAAGGACAAGATGTTTTACGCCACCACGGAATTCAATCGTAATGGTAGAACCGCGAGTCCTTCGGATAATACGTTGCACCTTTCCTAAGCCAAATCGTTTATGCCGTACAAGCGAACCAACGGTCACAGTTTGGTCACCACTTTCTTCTGGCACAACGTCAGGTACATCCCAAGGTTCTATTGCAGGGCTTTTCGTAATAGAAACGCCAGTCATTTCCTGTATAAAACGACTTTGCATCGTTCGATTACTTACTCCACGCTGTGTCCTACGTTTGGCGTGTGTGAGGAAAAGGTGTTTTCTAGCGCGAGTAATCCCAACGTAACAAAGTCGCCTCTCTTCCTCCATCTGGGAATCGTCATGCTTTGCTCGTTCGTGTGGAAGTAAACCCTCTTCTAATCCAGCAATTGCGATGAAATCGAATTCCAGACCCTTTGATGCATGCAAAGTCATTAGAGTTACTGCACCATTCTCTGGATCAACAGCATCTGCGTCACTGACTAAAGCAACGTTTTCAAGAAAAGCAAATAAAAGATGCAAAGGCGTGTATGGTGATGAGTCTTCGTTCTCTGCCTCAAACCTTTCTTCGAATTCAGTTGCTGCAGAAACAAGTTCTCCCAAGTTTTGCAATCGTTCAAGATCATCTTCTCCAGAACCTGTTGAGTAAAACTCTTCAAGTCCAGATTCTCGGACTACTCTCTCAACAAGATCGGCAAGTGAACTCGCCGCGGTCAAACTCTCTTCTGACCGTCCATCAATTTGCCACTGCCTAAATGTCTCTGAAAACTTTTTCATCGCATTCGCTGCTCGTGCCGTAAAACCCTGCTCTTTTGAGACTTTTGAAGACGCTCCTAGCAATGACATTCCGTGAGAAAGTGCAAGATGTTCCAACCTTGAAATAGATGTCGAGCCAATGCCTCTAGTTGGCGTATTTATCACTCGTACAAATGCGACATCATCTTTGGGATTGACCAAAAGACGCAAATATGAAATCGCTTGCTTAATTTCTTTCCGATCATAAAAAGCCGTTCCTCTAGCAACAACGTGTGGGATTCCGGCTTTTCTAAATGTGTCCTCAAGAACCCGGCTCAATGCGTTCACTCTGTACAACACAGACATTTCTTTTAGCAAAACACCTTCGTTCTGTAGCCGAGTTACTTCTCGAACAATCGACTCTGCTTCTTCATGCTCATTCTCAAGTGTAACAATAGTCGGCTCATTTCCATCCTCAAGTTCTGTGAACAACTTTTTTTCTTTACGCTGTTTATTGTGCTCAATGAGAGTAGCAGCAACTTTAACAAGATGACCGGTACTCCGAAAATTCCTGCCCAAAGGAATTACTGTCCCCTCTCCATAGTGTTCTTCAAAATCAAGAATGTTTGAAATATCTGCCCCTCGCCATGCATACACTGATTGATCAGGATCTCCAACCACGCAAATATTCCTGTGATTCGCAGCAATTTTGTTTGCAATTACAAACTGAGTATGGTTCGTATCTTGATATTCGTCAATCATGACATACTGATATCTGTCTTCTAAATGTTGACGAGCCTCCCCATCACGCTCTAGAAGTCTAGCGGTCTGTAACAAAAGATCGTCAAAGTCAACAGCATCATTGCTTCGCAAAATATCGTCATACGTTCTGTACATTTTTGCTATTGACTTTGTATAAAAATCAGAAGCTTCTTTCTCAAAAGTATCAACATCGATTAATTTGTTTTTCGCGTTACTAATTGCAGCGAGTACTGATGCGGGTCGCCAATTTGAGTCATTTAGATTACATGCTTTAATTGCAGCTTTTACAGCAGATCGCTGATCTGCACTGTCATAAATAGTAAATGTAGTTGTTCCAATTACACGTTCACCCCAATCTCGTAACACTCTTGCGCAAAAAGCATGAAATGTTGAAACTGTTAACCCTTGCGCGTGGAGTGAGTCTTGTTCAAGCAATGTAAACACTCGATTTCGCATTTCCTGCGCTGCTTTATTTGTAAATGTCAGCGCAAGTATTTGCCAAGGCGGGACACCACTAGCAATTAAATTCGCGATTCGCCGAGTAACCACTGTTGTTTTACCCGACCCAGGGCCTGCAAGAACCAGCAGTGGCCCGTTTTTATGCTCGACCGCTTCTTGTTGCGAATCGGTAAGTGAAGTTGTTTTTGTGTCAGTGCTCATGTTTCCAACAGTGTAATGTCAATACTCCATATTTCGCCAATAAACCTCTTTTATTCATCAATTATGCATAGATACGCTCTGAATTGTTGTCCGCAACAAACTATCCACATCGACAAACCCCACATCAGCTCTATGTAAGTACCGATATTAACAGCTCTTAGAACTTTTTTAAAAGAGACACAAGATTTTGTGGTCTAGGGTATTGCAGACACAAGATGTGGTAGTACGATAAGCACTTGTGGAACATTTCTTTTCTGCTCGTTTTTGAGGGCTCAAAGATGGCAAAAAACCAAGAAAAACCACAAAGTGTGTTCGTTTTTGACAGGAAAACGTGTGTTTAACTTTTTTGGGGAATTGCACGGGCAAGAGAGGTGAGTAGATGACAGATCTTTGTGACAAACAAATAAAAGTAAGTAGTAAAAACAAATTGCTCAAATTGAATACGAACTGTTCTGGGATTAATTCAAACAACGGCACAAGATTCAGTCACGAAGTACTAGCACATTGCTTACCTACTTCCATTGCTGACACGTAACAACCTAGTAACGAAATGACAGAAGTAAAAAGACACAGACAGAACAGCACGGAAGCAAAGAAACAACGATGAAAATAACAAGACGATTTACAACAGCAAATGAAAATGTGTGGGAATCCGTAAAGTGGTCAACCCGCTCAACAAAAATATCTAATGCAGATGGCTCAGTAGTTTTCGAGATGAATAACGCTGAGATTCCAACAGAATGGAGCCAACTTGCTACAGATATAATGGTTAGCAAATATTTCCGCAAAGCTGGTGTTCCGCAATGCAATGAAGACGGCACTCCTGAACTTGATGAAAATGGGCAAGCCGTCACTGGACCTGAACATTCCGCTAAACAAGTTATACATCGCCTTGTTGGTTGTTGGAGAAGTTGGGGAGAATCTCACGATTACTTCGACACCTCTGAAGATGCCGAAGCTTTTTACGATGAACTCTGTTGGATGATGCTACATCAAATATGCGCACCCAATAGTCCACAGTGGTTTAACACTGGATTAAATTGGGCGTATGGCATTTCGGGTCCAGCCCAAGGACACTATGTCGCAGACCCTGCTACTGGTGCCGTGACTCTTGCTGATGATGCATACTCCCACCCGCAGCCACACGCTTGCTTTATCCAATCTGTACAAGATGATCTTGTCAATGAAGGTGGCATCATGGATTTATGGACTCGCGAAGCGCGTCTCTTTAAGTATGGGTCAGGAACTGGATCTAATTTTTCTTCACTTAGAGGAAACGATGAATCTCTCTCTGGTGGCGGAAATTCAAGTGGTCTCATGAGTTTCTTAAAAATTGGTGACCGTGCTGCGGGTGCAATTAAATCAGGCGGCACTACGAGGCGAGCAGCAAAAATGGTTTCACTTGATGTGGATCACCCAGATATTGAAGAATTCGTGAGTTGGAAAGTTCGCGAAGAGCTTAAAGTTGCTGCCCTAGTTGAAGGCATGAAGCATCTTTCACCAGAGCAAAAACAACGAGCTGAAGAACTCAACCTCACACTCGATTACGATTTCAACGGCGAAGCATACCAAACAGTTTCTGGTCAAAATTCCAATAACTCGGTCCGTTTATCACATGAATTCTTTGAAACTGTTAACCGAGAAGGTGATTGGGATCTTATCCGCCGAACTGATAGAGAAATATCACGTTCAATTCCAGCCCGCGGTTTATGGAATACCATTTGTAATGCGGCATGGCATTGTGCAGACCCAGGACTTCAGTTTGACACAACTATTAACGACTGGCACACTTGCCCTAAGAGTGGTCGCATCAATGCTTCAAATCCATGTAGCGAGTACATGTTCCTCGATGACACTGCATGTAACCTTGCTTCTCTTAATCTATTGAAGTTCTATGACAGTGATTCACGAATGTTCGATGTTGACTCTTTTGAACACTCAATTCGACTTTGGACAATTGTCCTTGAAATTTCTGTGTTAATGGCAGCATTCCCTTCCGAAGCAATTGCTCACCAAAGCTGGCGGTTCCGAACACTGGGGCTTGGCTTTGCAAACCTTGGTGCAATGCTTATCCAAGCTGGCATCCCATACGATAGCGATGCGGGACGGGCAGTTTGCGGTGCTATTTCCGCGACACTGACAGGAAGATCCTACGCAGTTAGTGCGGAAATGGCGAGTGAGCTCGGTCCGTTTGATGGATTTGCAGACAACGCCGAGGACATGCTTCGAGTTATCCGAAACCATAGAAATGCAGCATGCGGAATAACTCGAGATTCAGGTAAATATGAAAAACTACGCATCCCACCAGTGCCAATTAACCACTCGTTATTCCTTGACGATTCGATAAACATCACCAACGCTGGTGATTTACTCGGCCGAGCAGTACAAGCATGGGATGAAGCGCTTGACCTTGGTGGTAGACACGGTTTTAGAAACGCTCAAGTCACCGTCATAGCTCCAACTGGGACAATCGGTCTTTTAATGGACTGCGACACAACTGGTGTTGAACCAGATTTTGCTCTCACAAAATTCAAAAAACTTGCAGGTGGCGGATATTTTAAAATTGCAAATCAATCACTTCAACCAGCACTTCTTGCCCTTGGATACAGCAAAAGAAAAGTAAAGAAAATTATGCAATATATCATGGGCACATTATCCCTTGATACCCCATTGCCAAAATCTGTTTCTGAAAATCACGACGAAATTTCTTTCCGCGATTTTCTGTTACAAAACTCGTACACAAATGATGATTTAGAATCGATTGAAGATTCACTTCCAACTATTTTTAACCTTTCATTCGCGTTCGCAGCATGGGCAATGCCAGAACATGTTCTTGATGGGTTCGGACTAACTCGTGAGCAAGCGACTGCAGACCCTTCTTTCAATGGATTAAAACTTCTTGGTTTGAATTCAGATGAACGCAAAGAGCTAAACTGCAGAATCTGTGGCACCGGAACGATTGAGGGCGCCCCTAATCTAAAAGAAGAACACCTTGAAGTGTTTGACTGTGCAAACAGATGTGGTGAAATAGGGACAAGATTTATTGCTCCAGAAGGACACATCAGAATGATGGCTGCTTGCCAGCCCTTCATTACAGGTGCAATTTCTAAAACCATCAACCTTCCAAATGAAGCAACCACTGACGATATCTCTCGATCATATTGGTTAAGTTGGGAACTTGGTCTAAAAGCAAATGCTATTTATCGAGATGGATGCAAACTAAGCCAACCACTCAACGCAAAATCCGATGTGTCAGTTGACGATGAGGAAGACAGCACTGAAATTTCCGCTGCTCATGAAGAAATCGCAACAGAAGTTGTATCAGCTGCAGACATGGCATCAACCGACAACCCTCAGATTATTGAGCGTGTTGTTGAGAAAATCATTGAACGACCAATGCGTAAACGGTTGCCAGATACACGAAGAAGTATTACGCACCACTTCAATGTCGCAAGCCATGAGGGCTACCTAACTGTTGGCATGTACGATTCTGGAGGACCAGGTGAACTCTTTATCACAATGTCAAAAGAGGGTTCAACAATTGGTGGCTTGATGGATAGTCTCGGTACAGCAATCAGTGTTGCTTTGCAATATGGAGTTCCAATCGAAAGCCTTGTCAGCAAATTTGCATACCAGCGGTTTGAACCACAGGGAATCACTACTAACCGTGACATCCCATTTGCAAAAAGTCTCGTTGATTATATTTTCCAATGGATGGGAATGCAATTCATCGATGGATACAGAGAGGCAAATCTGCCTAACCGAAGCACAACAACAAATCTTTCGGCTGAAGTTAAAACAAAACCAACAACTGTCAAGGAGGACACACGATGGTCACCAGAAGATACAGATACAACTCACCCGAGTTCTACGACCACATCAGTTGGTGGAATTACACCAACTTCAGAACCAGAAAAGGAGCAGACCGAACAGTTGGATGCTTTTACAGCACAACGACAAATCACAATTCAATCGACTCGTGTGTCGACAGATATGCTCGAGGCAGAAGAAACAATAGTTCAACAATCTACTACCCTCAGTCAGTCAATGGCTTCTATGCAAGGCGATGCTCCAGCATGTCCTGAATGCGGAGCGATTACTGTTCGGAGTGGCACATGTTACAAATGTATGAACTGCGGCGAATCGCTAGGTTGTTCATAAAGAAGCACAGAGAAAGTGATGGGAATTGATAAAGCCGAAACACGGATGACTGACTATGTTCAAGCAAGGGGAAGGAACCACTTGCTCGATAGGAATACCGAAGGAACGGTGCGCCTTTCATGTTTCACTTTTTGGTGGAACACCATGGCCAGAAGATTTGACTTTTTCAATTATGACTTTCGCCCAGATCAAGGATGACCTGTGGCACCATGAAGTGACCCTCACTACCGTGAGTTTACTTCTTCTCTTCCCTCCCCCTGAGGCGGACCCACCACCGCCTTGGGGGGCTTTTTTGACACAAGATAAACGACCATCGGGATAGTTTTTCGTTACAATTCACTTTCAATGGATTTTACGAACTATCTCCCTGTTCTCCTCATTATCATCATGGCTGTTGGCTTTGGAGTGATTAACATCATCGCGTCTGGGCTTCTTGGTCCAAAACGCTCGGGTGATGTAAAGGATTCCGTGTATGAAGCTGGCATGGACCCTATTGGCACCGCTAGAAAACGTTTTAACATTCGATTTTTCATTCTCGCTGTAACATTCTTAGTCTTCGATATTGAAATTATCTTTCTCTATCCTTGGGCAGTCGACTTTTCCCAACTCGCCCAAGGCAGTGAAGAAGCAACATTATTCCTTGGCAGAATCCTGTTTTTCTTAGGAACTTCCATCGTGGCGTATATTTACGCTTGGAAAAAGGGTGTATTCAACTGGGATTGATGCTTCCCTTTGTAGTAGAATGCGCAACCGCAATTGCGGGGTGTAGCTCAGCTTGGCAGAGCGCTTGTTTTGGGAACAAGAGGTCGCAGGTTCAAATCCTGTCACCCCGACTAACTAGAAAAGCCCTTCTTTAAAGAAGGGCTTTTCTAGTTAGTCGGGAAAATGCGAACAAATCCTGTCTTCACATTGTGTTCACAAGAGTACCGGGAAGGAAAGAGCGAAGCGCCCGCCCATTACCTGTACTCTTTCGCGATTGGTAACTGATTTATCGCCACTGTCAGCGAAAGTTGACAGTGGAGATACATCCTGAATACCACATTACTCTCTTGGCATCAACAGTTGGTGAATACGATTTTCTGCCATCCGACGCATGTTATCGTCGCTTTGTTCATTAAGCGTTTGAATTGAACGACTCATGTGTTCAAGGACGGTGAAATTTGCTGCTTGTTCGGATAATTCAGCATCAATTTTTTTTGCTTCTTCTTCTAAAATTTCGAGGTATTCAGTTGCAGAGTCAACTTGCTCTTGCGCTACCTTCTTAGCGTACGAATCTTTGCATTTTGCAAGTGCTTTTTCTGCGAAACGAACTTGAAGCCGAGCTTCTAATCGTTTCACAGCAAGCGATTCCATCATAATCCACTATGCAGATTGTGATGACCCTTCTAGTGAAACTATCCCTTTAAATTTAATGAAACCTTGCAATTCATCATTCAGATCTAGCAACGTGTAGCGGATATGCACACCATTTGTCTCTAGGGCTTTAAATTCCATTTGAAGTTGATTGGACTCACAAGAGGCCTGCCCTGGCTTATCTTGCGTAGCACCTAAAAAAACTCCAAAGACACAGAGCGATACCAATAACACCCATTTTTTAGATTTATTCATTTCCAAACTCCTTTTTCTAGTAATCGAGTCTACGGTTAAATCATACAAATGGTTCAATATATCCTCATTTATATCTGACTTGGGTTCAAAAATAACTGGGTTTTTAACAATATTTTCTCGACATTACTACGTGCTTGTGTCATAGTAAATACTTGTGGCTTAGTCATTTAGAACGAGACAGAAAATTGAGGCAAGACGATGTATAAAATAATCTCGCTACTTATTCTGCTCGCATTGTTTCCGAACATCTCCTTGGGACAATCGCAAGAAGGTGATGAATGCGCGGATCCTTTCATTGCTTCAGACGGCGCAAACTATTTTGACACAACAACTGCAACGCCAAGTACGCCCGAACCAGATGAAGCAATGTGTCCTGGCACAGAACTCAACTGGAATAACAGCCAAGACATCTGGTTTAAATATACACCACTAACAACTGGTACTCATACATTCACAACTTGCGACCCAACAAGTTACGACACGTCGATGGCACTCTATGATAGTAGTTGTTCAAACCAAGTTGCGTGTAATGGGGATGACATAAGTGGCGGAGGTGGAGGTTGCCAAAGTTATTTTTCGACCATTACCTATACACTCTTAGCGGGAAATTCATATTACATTCGCATAGGTGGGTGGAATGGTGCCGTAGGAACCGGCACCCTAACAATCGATCCCGCTTCTGGTGGAGGCAGCGATACCTGGTATGTCGATGTCGACAATATAGCCCCCGGCGATGGAAGCGACTGGGTATCTGCATTTACTGATTTGCAGGACGCCTTGGATGTTGCTGTAAGCGGTGATCAAATTTGGATTGCAGAAGGTACATACATACCATCTGACTTAGATGGCTCAAGTGATGCAAGAGAAGCATCATTCCGCATCATCGCTGGTGTAGAAATTTATGGTGGTTTTCAAGGTAATGAAGCGGATATTGATCTGCGAAGACCATCGCTATATAGAGTATTTCTCTCAGGTGACTTAGCAGGTGATGATGGTGGTTCTGGAGACAACAGTGAAAACGCATACCACGTTGTAACTGCAGACAACCTCGTTGGCGCATCACCAATTTTAGATAGCGTGTATATAGGTGGAGGAAACGCAAATAGCGGTGGAAATAACAAATATGGTGGTGGGCTTATAGTTGAAAATTATTCTGGCGCCTCTCTCGCGTATCCAATTGTTAGACAAACTAGTTTTGTATTTAATGAAGCGCATCATGGTGGCGCTATCGCTATTGTCGATGCAGACAGCGGTGTGCTACTCACTTGGTGCGTACTCTCAAACAATACAGCAAACAGTCTCGGTGGAGCGATTCTTAACAGTGGTTCGTGCAGGATTGACAACTGTTTACTTGTTTCCAATTATGCTAAAGACGCAGGCGGCGCCGTCTTCAGCAATGGTTCTGAATTCACATCCATCGGTTCAACCATTGTTCAGAATGGTTCCGACTTTGTTGGTGGCTTGGGTTTTAATGGTGGAATAAACCAAGGATTAAATAATATTATTTGGGGCAACACGGATGTCAATGGTAATAATGACCAAATTTACCTCGCTGGTGGAACTTGGACTGGCAACTACAATTGTATTGAAAACTTTGACAATGGTTTATCCGGCCCAAATACTATTATCGAGAATCCACGATTCGTTTCAGAATTCGGGAATGATGGCGTACCTGCAACAGGCGATGAGAACTTCCGCCTCATTCAACAATCTCCATGTATCGACTCGGGTGATAACGCTGTCGTCGTCGAACAATTCGACATCGAGGGGAACGACCGACTCTACGATGACCCCTACACTTTGCCAAACGGCGGATTATTCGTTGACATGGGTGCGTACGAACACGTTGATGGGTCAAACAGTGTTTGGATTTGGTCTGGAGCGAATGGTTCTTTATTCCACGATGCTGGAAACTGGTTGCCTAATGGTATACCTGATGCACAATCAAATGTCATGTTCAATTCCTATGGATTTGAAACTGTAATCATCAATCAGTCCGCAAATCTCAATATGCTTCTGGTCACTGAAGGGTATTGCTCAATAGAACTTCAAGGGAATACACTTTTCCTCGATTCTGAATCCAGTGCAATCAAAATAGATTCTTATGACACTGGTGCTTCTGTTGTTTTCAAACAAGGCACAATCAGAACAAACTCGACGCTCAAACTTGATGGTGGCGACATATCGTTTAGAGACATTACTCATGAAGGAAGTATGTGGCTCGGTAATGACACTGAACTGGCTTTCAGTGGCACAAATGTTGGAGATGTAACCAATGAAGGAAGTACTTTATCCACTGCAGGACGCGACATAGGATCTTTTGATATCCAGGGAACACTTGTAAATCAATCTGACAGTTCTACCTCTGGGCAACTTGTGGGATCCTTACCATTTGACATTAATGGGCGAAGTCCTGGTACTACACACGATTATATTGACATCTCAAGTTTTGCAGACATGTCCTGTTCAATTGATCTAAGATGGAACACTCTTTTCACCCCTGTCGATGGAGATGGATTTGATTTAATGACTGTTGGTACTGCCACAAGCCAACCATCTGTCATTTTTAGTTCTGGCTTACGGTCTGATTTAGGAATTCGATGGACAAACCCAACTCCCCTTCGAACTGGAGATGAGGTTATCTTAGAAACAACTGGCCCGATTCTCTTTGAAAGTAACCAAAGCCATGCTCTCACGTCACAAACTCCGAACGAAATTGTTGTTGCAGATTTCGATGGGGACTCTGACCCAGACATCGCAATGGTAGTTCCCGTACTCGGTGGCGGGAATGGTAACGTGATTATTCTTCTAAACAATGGAGTGAGTGGAGATGTGTGGCAAGGATTCACTGAACAACTTCCAATTTCTGTAGGACAGGATCCCATTGATATCGCCCTTATTGATATTGATGGAAATGGTACTGCAACTGATCTTGCCGTTGCAAACTATAGTTCAAATTCCGTATCAGTACTCACAAACGATGGCACCGGAACATTTACCGCATCCCACGTTGCATTAGTAGGTGACACAGGTCCAAAATACATTGCTGTAGCAAACTATAAAGAGAATGGAGATTTACTAGACGATATTGCAGTTGCTTGTGACTCTTTTGATATCAGTATTTTAGAAAATACATCAACACTTATATCAACTGTTTTCACGCATACAAGTTCTATTGGAATTCCTCTACCAGGAGATATATTACCTGGAGATGTTAATAATGATAAGGGTTTCGATTATGTTGTTCTAAACATTGCAAGTGATTCCGTTCAAGTGTACGAGGGTGATGGCACCGGTACATTTCCACCATTTTCTTCTGCAGATTCAAGCCCACTACCAGCAGGTAGTACACCCGCGGAGTTTGCGTATGCTGATCTTGATGGAGACGGGGATGATGATTTGATAACTGTAAACGAAGGAAATGCAAAGCTTAGTATTCTTATCGATACTGGAATAAACTTTGGCAATACTTCTAGTATTGGAGTTGGTTCAAGCCCGCAAGAAATTACCGTTGCCGATTTTGACAACGATCTCGATGATGATTTAGTCATTTCTGTAGTTGGAGACGTTTCGGGTAACAGAGAACTTACTGTAATTCGAAACGATACTGATACGATTAATTCTCCTAGCACAATTGTTCTCTCTGAAGGTGACTCAACTGCTTCCGGAAGTGAACCGATTATGATTGCCCATGGAGACTTCGATAGCGATGGTCTTGAAGATCTTGTTGCTGTCATTGATCTTGCGCCAATTCGCAGCCGAGCGAACTCCCCCGCGATTGGCGTCTACTTCAACACAACCGCAGTCGTGGGTGACTGCCCCGCTGATATCGATGGCGATGGCTCTGTCGCCGTTGGTGACATCCTTGCAATAATCAGTGCGTGGGGCACTGTTGACCCTGCCCTTGACATCGATGAAAGCGGTTTGGTTGATGTTGGTGATATTTTGGCTGTCGTTAGTAACTGGGGAGTGTGCCAGTAATACTGGTCCGATAATATTCCAAAGCCGTGCTTTTCGCTCATTTTGATTGACTTGTCCCAAGAAACCTGTATCTATTAATAGATACGTGCATCCCTTATACAGGGTGGGCGAATCTTTTACTAATCGTGCGAATATTACACATGAAAACTCTGGCTTTTCCATCGCGACTACTCGCTTCCATGACGTTGCTTGTAGGTTGTATTCTTTCCTCTAATACTTCTGCAAAACCAACTGCAAAGCCAAGAGGAACTTCAGTTGTTTGGTACGTAAATGAATTACAAACAACCATCGGTGACGGTACCACTTGGGACACTGCATTTAATGATTTGCAAGACGCACTTGATGCCGCTTCAAGTGGCGAAGAAATATGGGTTGCTGCAGGCACTTACCTACCGACAAATCTAGGCGGTTCTACAGATCCTCGTGATGCTAGTTTCAACCTTAAGGACGGTGTAATTCTATATGGAGGATTTGATGGTACTGAATTAACCAGTGATGAAAGAAACCATGAACTCAACGTAACTATTTTAAGTGGCGACTTATTAGAAGACGATTTAATGGGTGGAGATAATTCCGAGAATGCAAAACATGTTGTAACAGGAAGCACCACTAATCCACTCACCACACTCGATGGTTTTACCATTAACGGTGGTAATGCCGACGGCGCTACTGGCGGTGGCGGTCTATTGCTTACAAATGCTGACGGCCTAACAATCAATCATTGTTTATTTATTGGTAACAATTCTGAAACTCTTGGTGGAGCATTTTTTGCAGAAGCGACTACGGATGTTTCAATTTCAGATAGTTCGTTCCAATCAAATGTGTCTGCAACTAGCGGAGGTGCCATTGCAGTAGCTGAAATTTCATCGGTCAATATCAATACTTGTCAGTTCAACAACAACCAAAGTAATTCTGGCGGGTGTATATTTAATATGGGTGACCTATCATTGGCAAACTCACTTATCGTTTCTAATTATGCAACTGGTGATGGTGGAGCAATCATCTCGAGGTATTCTGCCACATTACTACAATTAGTAAACTGCACCATTACTCAGAACATAGCAACAGAAACTGGCGGCGGGATCGTTCTTGATGCAGGATCACTTAATATTCATAACTCCATTATCTGGGGTAACGCTGACCTATCTGGAGAAAACGAGTTCGCTCAGATATGGATTAGTAACAGCACCTCCCCTATTCAAATCACTCATTCCTGTGTTCAGAATATGGATGAAGATATTATTGGGTCAGATAACACTACAGCTAACCCTCGTTTCTCTAGCCCACTTGGACCAGACGGCGAACGTTTTACTGGTGATGAAGATTTTAGTTTACTTGCAACCTCACCATGTATTGATTCTGGTGACAATGCAAATGCCGTAGGGCTATACGACGTTTTAGGCAACACAAGATTTATTGACGACCCATTCACAGATGATACAAATGGATTGGGTACACCACCTATAGTTGACATGGGCGCATTCGAATATAGACCTACTGAATCAACTGATGTAGGTGGAATTGTTATATGGAACGCAGGTGTTGGCTCCTTTAGTGAGCCAACTAATTGGTTCCCACAACGTGTACCCAACTTCCAAGATATTGCTCTGTTTAACTCTAATGCAGAAATCAGCATTACTTCAAACGTCGAGGTAAGCGTTTTAGTTGTCACTAATGGAGAGATCAAATTTCATATTCCAAATATTGATATAACCATCGGGTCAGAAACCACCCCCGTTCGAATACTCTCTTACGGAGGAGATGACTCCTCAATCGAATTCAAAGGAGAGTTTGGAAGGGTAATAATTCCTAATGGAATCATTCAAATCGGAGGTGACGGAGATGGCGACGATGATTTTGATGATTTCTTTGAATTAGGAAATGGCGCAGAATTAGTTGTGGGTATGATGCGCGTTCTTGATGGTGGGATATATAGTGGTGGTCTAGGTGATTCTAGTATCTCTGCTGAAGTTCGAAATACAGGTGGCATTATTGATCCAAGTGGTTTAAATCCAGGACAATTGGATATTTACGGTGACTACAGTTCGATTCCTATAGACAATACGGATCCTACTGATATGGGGACATTACTTTTCACCTTTGATAACACATCAAGTTCCGGACACCTATTTGATAAATTGAACATTTCAGGAACAGCAAAATTAGGTGGTGTACTTGGTATGAAATTTCAGAATAACTACCCAACACAAGTTGGAGATATATTTAATATCATTACTTCTTCTTTAATAGAGGGTACGTTTGAAGCGGTTTGGTCGACTGGTTTACCTGCTAGTCAATACGGTTATTGGGCTACCAATGGTGGAATAAGGGGTACAGGTGGTGGCGGTATCGGTGGAGGTAATCAAATTACATTTGGTACTCCACTATCTACAACTTTGCCTGGTGATCCAAATGGAATGGTTGTTGGTGATTTTGATGGTCTAAATGGCGTAGACGTAGCTGTTGTTATTCCAAATGCTGACCCACTTCTTGCAGGTAGCGTTGTTGTGCTATTAAACAACGGAATGAGCGCTGGTGTTTGGCAGGGCTTCACAACTTCAACGCCAATTACTGTTGGCGTTAATCCTGCCGATATTGAACTCGCTGACCTTGATGGTGATAACGATATTGATCTTGTTGTTGCTAACTACGACGACGATACAATCACAACACTTTTTAACGATGGCTCTGCATCATTTACCCTTTCTACTTTCGCAACAGGTCCTGGACCGGTAACAATCGCAATAGCCAACTATGTCGAAGATGGTCTTCTTCTTGATGACATTGCAGTTGGATGCGATACCGTACCATCTATAATTACAGTATTCCAAAATCAATCGACACCTGGCTTACTCGGTTCTTCGTTCAGCTGGATTAATAGTATTTCAATTCCTATTCCAATTGATATTGATCCTGGTGATGTCAATAATGATAAGGGTTTTGATTATATTGTTTTAAACTCTCCTGGTGACACTGCTTGGATATATGAAGGCGATGGTGCAGGCGGATTAATATCTCAACCATTCGGATACACAAATAGCGTTTCTCTTCCATCAAATAGTTTACCAATTTCTCAAACGTTTTCTGATTTAAACAATGATGGCTATGATGATCTCGTTACTGCAAATAATGGAGGAGGATCAATTTCTATTCTCAAGGGAAATAGTGGAAGTTCGTTAGACATTCCAATCACTATACCAGTCGGTTCGTCTCCAGAGGCAATTGCTATCAGTGATTTGGATAATGATGGTGATGATGATGTCGTCGTCTCAGTAATTGGTGCAACTTCACTCCAAAGAGAACTTCTTATTGCAAGAAATGACACTAGTGATCCCGCGACTATCGTTCTAACTGACATCGGTCTCCCGCTCGTATCTGGTTTTGTCCCAACACATGTTCTAACTGGTGATTTTGATGGCAACGGTCTAGATGACATTGTTTCAATAACTGAATTAGTCCCGTTAACTGGACATACCTCCCCAGCTGCAACACTTCTTTTAAATACCACATCATTGACTTGTGCCTCAGATTTTGATAGTGACGGTTCGGTTGCTGTAGATGATTTGCTTCAACTTATCGCCGCTTGGGGAGCTTCTGGAGGAGTTGAAGATCTAAATGGTGACGGAACAGTCAGCGTCGCAGATATCCTAATTCTCATCGCAGCTTGGGGACCATGCTAACATATCTTGTGTGGGTATCATGCCTAGAGCATGCTGCAACGACTTCCACGAGAAACAAAAACAACCCCTGAAATACGTAAGTTCCTTCTCGATTTGCTTGCAAGTGGATTCGATGGGGATATTGCAACGGATGAATCATCACTTGCAATTACTTCTACTGATAATTCTATTTGGCAAATCATGCCACAAGTAGTCATATCACCGAAATCTCCGAATGAAGTTAAACAAGTTGTCAAACTACTCTCTGACCAATCATATCGAAACATTTCGGTTACACCACGAGGTGGAGGAACAAGTACCGCGGGACAATCTCTTACCAATTCTATTGTGCTTGATTGCAAGCGACACATGCATCACATATTAGATTTTAATTCTGAAACTAAGCAAGTACATGTTGAATGTGGGGCAGTATTACAACACGTCAACGATGCACTCCATCAGTTCGGAGTAATGATTGGACCGACAGTTGCAACTGCGTCTAGGGCAACGATTGGCGGCATGATTGGAAACGACTCCGCTGGCAAGGGTTCCCAAGTCTATGGAAAGATGAGTGACTGCGTTGTTTCACTCGAAACAATCATTCATGGCGGGACTGTCTTTGATGAAGATTCAAAATACACAACAGCCATAAAGAGTGCATGTGACTATGCACGTCCACACTTCGACACGTATTGGCCAAAACTCCCGCGCTTCGTAAGCGGTTACAACTTGCCTATGGCATGGGATGGAGAAACATTCAATAGCAACCGAATTTTTTGCGGATCAGAAGGAACTCTTGGTGTGACAACTTCAGCAGTCCTGCAGTGTGTCCCCATCCCAACGAATCAAAAACTCATACTTTTATGTTTTGATTCATTCGATTGCGCTCTGAGGTGTGGAGCCAAACTGAGTAAACTTCACCCTACTGCAATTGAGACCGTTGACGAAATGGTTTTGCAAACAGTTCGAAACGACTCTAGTTGGCGAACTATCTCAGCATTACTTGGAGATGCAAAAGACGATACAAACGCCATTCTGTTCGTCGAATGCAGTAGTGATTGTGCTAGTTCAATCATTGAAGCTTCAAAAGTTAGAAACCCCCTGCTTTCAAAAGTATTAGTTGACCAAGAAGAACAATCACTTGCTTGGTCTTTTCGATCAAGAAGTGTCGGTTTATTGTCATCTTTGGAAGGCAAAAAGAAACCAATTCCATTTGTCGAAGATTGCGCGGTCCCTCCAGAGAAACTCGCGGACTTCATAGTGAAATTCAAAAAACTTCTTGATGCACATGATTTACGAGCTGGGATGTTTGGGCATGTCGATGCTGGAGTTATGCACATTCGCCCTGCACTTGATATGAAAAGCAAATACGACCGAGATAAAATTCGCGCACTAAGCGAAGAAGTTGTTGCACTTGTCCATTCTTTTGGAGGTATACTCTGGGGAGAACATGGGAAGGGTTTCCGAAGTGAATTTGGGCCGAGCATCTTTGGGGATGTGATTTGGGAGCAAATGTGTGCTATCAAAAGTACGTTTGATCCTAACAATCAATTCAATCCTGGGAAGGTTGCCGTGCCAAACAACTCCTTCTCACTTGCAACCATCGACGCATCAACTCGGGGTGAACGAGATGAACTCGTACCTCCATTACATATTCTTTCAAACGCAATCGGTTGCGATGGAAATAGTGAATGTCAATCTGTTTCAATCCGAAGTAGTATGTGCCCAACTTACAGAGCAACTGATGATCCATCACAAAGCCCACGAGGTCGTGCAGATATTCTTCGCCACTGGCTGAGACGTCTCGAGAACACAACTCAAACAAAAAATGGTTCTTTCATTCGTCGACTGTTGAATTCTGGTGAAGATAACGACTTCAACCACGAAGTTAAAGAGGTTCTTGATGGATGTATCTCCTGCAAAGCATGCGCCACAGAATGTCCCATGAAAATTGATATTCCTTCAATGCGTGCTCATTTTTACAATCTGTACTTTGGCCGATATCTTCGGCCAATTCGAGACATTGCATGGTTCAATATGGAACGGCTTCTCCCATATTCTCGTTTTTTCCCATCTCGTTTGTTTGCCACTCTGCTTGGCATCTGTGACACTCCTAAAGCTACGAGCATAGTTACCAAACAATGTACCACTTTCACACCAAAACAAGTTGCACGATTAAAGCCAGACCTTGTACTCTTGCAAGACACATTTACATCACACTTCCGCCCTGCTCCTCTACTTGCGATGTTAAAAATTGCTGAACATCTAGATAATAGAGTTGCTATTCTCCCACTTCGACCTAACGGCAAGGCATTACACGTACGAGGTGCACTTGAAAAGTTTAACAAAGTAGCAACATCAAACATTGAGTGGATTACTCCAGTACATGAAAGTGGTATCACAATCATAGGTATTGATCCCGCTGCTACTCTACTCTGGCGAGATGAATACCCACGCAATCCAATTGAAGTTCTCCTCCCACAAGAATGGTTAATCGAACAGGATACATCTTCCATTCAATTTGATAGTTCTTGGCGATTGTTTCCTCACTGTCTCGAGAAAGCAACTTCAGAAGAAAGCTCCGAACAATGGAAACAAGTATTTACACACATGGGTGGTAAACTAAAAATTGTCGAGACTTCTTGCTGTGGCATGGGCGGACTTTTTGGGCATCAAAAAGAAAATAAGAATGTGTCTCTGGACATTTGGGAAAAGCACTGGCAGCATGAAGGCGTACACGAAACAAACTCACTGGCTACTGGATATTCTTGTTATAGCCAAGCAAAAAGGGCTGAGAGTATGGACATTCTTCATCCTCTTGAAGTTATTGCTAATTCCATTAGTCCCAGTAGTTAGCAGATGCTACGGATGGGCGAAGTCCAGGCACTTCTTTTATCTGATTTTCGTGCAGAACCATACGAAGGCGCATACGTATCCGGTCATTCAACTCTCTACGTTCAAAACGTAGAGTTTCAAGACGAAGTTGGCGATGCATATCTTCTTTGTTCATAAAGCCCTCGCCGCCATCCGAAGAAGCATCTGCTTTATGACTCTCAATCATTGATTCACATAATTCCCAATACTCATATCGATACATTGATTCAAGTGTTTCAAGTTTACTTTTCTGCGGTGCGTCTAAAGTAGAAATTGCGTTTGCTGCAGTCAGCATTGTTGTTACATCAGCACCTTTCTTAAAGACGTCTGGATAGGCTTTCTTGACAAACTCCATTCGAACTTTCCAAAAGTCTCCTTCTGGAACTTCTTCAAGGAGGGAATCCATCACGGTTTGATTCACTAACATAAGAGCACGTTTTGAATCACGAACTGCAGTGAACGTTTCACGCCAGAGGTCTTGTATTGATTCAGCGCCGCGACCATTTTGATTTGACTCGTCCATCAACCACGTTGCATCTCGCAAATGGCTCATGTCATACATCGCCTGTAGAAATGCTTCATGCACTGTGGCTACTTGTTCGTGATACCCTTGCATCGCTTTTCGTATTGCCTTAACTGAATTTTCTGACAGACCTTCGTGTAGTTCGTCTGAAACATTTGACATAACATATAGACCTACTAAATCAATAGTGTCACCCTCACCACCTCGCCATCCAAACGGATCTTCCGGTGCAGAAGAACGCTGTCGTTGCCGATGGTTTTCTAGCATTTTTAGGTTCAAGTCTTCACGTTGCAGATCAGTGATAACAGCAAGGTCATCAAAAAATACTAAATCGAGATCTGCCACTGCTTGAGCCGCTGTAATGCTTGCATCTCTTATTTTACGCATGCGTACACCTTGAGACAGTCCTTGGTCATCGTTGATTTTTTTCGATTCCACAGAAATTGTTTTATATACAAGATTATATTTCTCACGATAATCTTCATACACTGCGTCGATAATCATAGTGCCGTTTGCGTCAAGGCCAAGAATGCTTGAGGCCCTATGTGGAAATGATGGAGCGATTGATTTTGGAATTGTTGCGCCACCAAAAAGGATTGTAGAACCATCGATCATTGTGAGTGATTGCAAAACCTCACCTTCTGTTTCCTCCTCATCTCCATCGACAATAACTTGGACAGATTCTGTTTCCTCCATGGCATCAAGTTCTTCTTGTGAAACTGGAGTTCCCACTGATACTCCAATTTGAACAGACCCATCATGCTCATTTCCAATTGCATGACCTGAATACGATCCAAGCTCCCACGGGTTACTTGTTTTATCAGATTTCTTTAGTTTCGCTGTTAATTGCTTACCGAGAATACCATCAATTCTAGATTCTGTCGTTGCTACGTATTCACGTCGTTCCGAATTTAACTTTGAAAGTTTCTCGTCAAACTCAGTTGTAACCTCTCCACTCATAATGGCGATTGTTTGAATCTTTCTGGATTTTTCAAGAACTTCAGCGTGGTTTTTGGTTATCTTCGCCCATTTGCTATTGAAAGAACTTTGCAATGCTTCAAGATCTACGCGTTGTCCCTCACTAAGTTCCTTCAACATAAGTGCACGGTCAAGATATCCCGTTATTTTCCCCACACCTCGAACTGCATCAGAAAAAGATTTGCTGAAATACATCGACTGCAACTTACGTGAATCACCTTCGTCAAGTATTGCATCAATTTTCTTCCAGGTCTTCCAATTCAGTTGACTAATTTCATACGCTTGCTCAACAAGTGGCTTTAATAAAATGTCCCCACGGCGTTTCAAATCTTCAATTGCAGTTTCATCAGCCATAAATCGCATCATCAACTCCTGTTGACTCAAACCCCTAACCCCAAGTTCATCAATTTGATCAAGAGCAAGACGAACAGTTTCTATAACTGCATCAAAGCCCTCCTTAACTTCATTGAGATATCGCTGATCATATAAATCCAACGCGCCTTCCATTTCAACATTGGTCTCCGCATCTAAGCGATTACACATTTTTCGCATTTGAGCTCGTGTCCCACGATTCAGTTCCCCAAGAAGTTTCGTTGCAAAATCATCATAGGCCTCTAACTCACGAGCAATTCTGACTCGGCCAAGTATTTTTCGTTGGTTCTCAGTCAACATGCCAGACACTTCTTCAAAAAACAAATTGTCTGAACGGTGAATTGCTTTCATTGCACGCTTGGCTTTTCGAACAAGTTCTTCAATTAATGCACGCTCGGGAATACTTAATCGCATAAAAGCAAATGTTTCTGCACTTTCAGCAATGGCATCCTCAAAATCTTTTATTTCACCTGCGCGTGTTCTGGCAAAGTCATCAAGGTACCTGTCGTACACTTCTAGAATCGCCTCACGTTGTGGATTTGTCATATCTAATTTGTTAGACATGAGTTCTACTTCACGAACTTTAATTGGATCGGTGATAAGCGGTATTGACTGCGCTTGGATCTCATGCGTAATGCTAAACAATAATACAAAAAAAACAAGCACGGATGTATTTAGTTTGATTTTCATGGATTGATTGTAACACAATAAAATAATGCAACGAGTTTCACTCGTTGCATTATTGGGTTTTGCTCTAAACAAGGTAATTACTGCGTTTATGCAGCTTTACTTGGCCGTATATCCTTACCAACAGTGCGTTGGTCTGCAGTAGCACGACGATCACTTTGGGTTGTAAGTTTCGTTTTCAAGTCTGCTGGTGTACTTGCCCAAAGGTCTGCACCAATTTCTTCTGCAAGACCTTCAACTCGATTGAAGAGTCCTCCGCCTACTGCGATTTGAGTATTCGGTGAAGCACCAATTGATTTTATTGTGTCAATAATGCTTCGAATATGTGGTGCATCGCAAGGAGAAGATGAGAACATGCAAAGTGCGTCTGGTTTGCATTCGTTTGTTTCTGCAAGAATTTCGTCTGCAGGAACACCGCCGCCTCCAAACTTCACTTCCCAGCCATCTGCTTCGCAAAGGTCTGCTACGATTTGTGCTGCAAGATCATCCGCTTCACTTGGACCACAGAAAAGAAGAATGCTTTTGTTGTTTGTTGTTTGTTGTGAATATCCTGCTTGCACTTGGTCAACAAGTGATCGAAGAAGACGTGTTGCATAATGATGTGCAACACTTGTCATTTGATCGCTTCGATATAAAGTATTGATTGCGTCAAGGATTGGCCAAAACCCATTCTCGGAAATTTCTTCTGGTGTCCAACCGCTTGTGATTGCTTCTGCAACAAATGCACGAGCAGATTTACGGTCGCCAGTAATCAGGAGAGGAAATAGTTTTTCAATAAAAGTATCAGTGTTCACGGCAAAACCCCTTTTGCGTTGTATGCCTCTTATCCATCGAGGCGGTTTAACTGTCTACCTAAGACAGTGCCCTTGGAGTGCCAACCGATGGCAACTTGGACCAAGGACAACCCTACAATCGTTTGATGCCACAACTTCGCTCGACAAATATCATAATTCTTAGTTTTCTAGCGATATCGGACCACTTGAAGTTCCACTCATTACCAAAAAAAACTCAGAAATCACCCACTAACGCAAAATAATCGCAATTGTTATCGGCGAATTGAATAATCCGTGAGATTTCTAGTAACAGTCGCTTAGAAATCGCTTACGGGCACCCACCCCAGCTGCCAACGACTGCAAGGATATCAACAACGTCAATCACGCCATCACCGTTCACGTCACATCCAGAGTTTGTACCCCACGCGTCAATGATTGCAAGAAGATCCGACACATTCACAACACCGTCGCCGTTGCAATCCGCAGGACAGGGTTCGCTTGAGCTTCCATCGACCCACTCAATGACATTTTGTAAGAACGCATGTTGATTATCTTCTGATAAGAACTCTATTGGGAACCCAAGGAAGACCGCCCCACCGCTATGACCTGCTCCATCAAGGTGTGTTGCCGCCTCGCCTTGATCGCCGTCAAACGCAGTTGTTGCTTCTGGTGTTGGCGACACGAAATCCGTCCAATTAGCAAACGTTGGTAAAAGTGAAACTGTACCCATGTCATCAAAAATATCCATTCCGGTGACTGATGTCTGATAGACATCACTGTCATAACTTCCTATGCCTAGATAGTTAGAACCAAAATCTGTAAGTCCCATGTCGTATAAATAATCTTGACTCGATAGAACAAGATAACCACCACCATTAATGTACGAAACCAAAGCTTCCTCACCTGCACTACCTGGACCTGCAAATCCACCCCACTCAGCACCACTAAACCATATTACAAAGGGATATCCTTGTAATTCTTCTGCAGTTGGTTCGTTATTAGAATTATTCGTATCGAAAATATCATACATAAAACCAAAAGCATCAAGCAGATCTGTGTAAACACCACGAACATCTGGCACATTGCTATCGTCGTCAACAAGAAGAACAGTCATCACGTCCGTTGTTCTAAATGTCCACCACGAAGTCCAATCGCTGAGTCCACAATGGTTCAAAGAACGTATTCGCCAAAAATATGGAGAATCTGGCGAAAGCATTGTTGGAAGTTGGAACGTAGTTGATTCAACACTACTGTTGTCGTAGACCACGTCAGTCTCACTTGCTGATGTAGAAACTTGAATTTGCCACAGGTTTGCCCCACTACCAGAATACCACTGGAACGTTGGGGAAATAGAAACGTCTACTGCATTGTTAACTGGAAGTAACAACGTCGAAACTTGTGGCAAACTACCCGAAACATGCACTTGAACATCATCTTCATGGTACGACTGATCTGATGAAGTCCCGCGAACATGGAACATATATGTAGCATCGCTCACCGTATCATCCACTGAGACTGTCATCGTGACATCTGTACCCGGAACGACTGGATTGCTTGAGAACGTCGCAGTAATTCCTGTTTCTGGATTTGAAGAAAGGGTGATTGGATTGCTATACCCCATTATTTGTCCAACCTGAACAGTGTAATCCACACTCGATGGTGCACACATATTCTGCTCACTTGGGTCAACTGAAATGGAGAACCCAGGTTCTGCCGAAGCGTTGTAACACACCACTGAAAAATCTTGGTCAATCCCATCACCTACATTTGGGATTCCATCAGAATTCAGGTTTGTAGCAGTCACTGTAATTGTGACCTGCCCTGGAGGAGTAGGTCCAAGAAAAAC
>JACNLO010000015.1 GCA_014381555.1 Planctomycetota bacterium
TTGAAGTAAACGCAGTTCATTTTAGAAAAGTAAAAAATCCACAACGAGATATTCCCTTGTCTCTTCTTGTTTCTGGCATTTTGGTTTTGGCAATTTCTATCCTTGGCGCGTTGAGCGTCGCAGTGTTGGTTCCGGTTGGCGAAATCAACTTGGCAGCGGGAACCCTACAGGTTTTTCAAACAGTTTTTGAACACCTTGGGGTGAACTGGTTACTGCCAGTTATCGCCGGTTGTGTACTTCTTGGCATGGTTGGTCACATTATGATTTGGGTTGTTGGACCAACCGAGTCATTGCGAGTCGCCGCAAAAGACGGGCTTATTCCAAAAGTGTTTCAACGAGAAACCAAAGGTGGCGCACCGCGAAACGTGATGATCTTGCAAGCGGTAATGGTTTCAATTATTTGCTTGCTGGGCATGTTGGTTAATCTAAACGACGTGTTTTATGTGCTCACAATAATTTCAGCGCAAATTTATTTGGTGATGTACACACTCATGTTTGTTTCAGTGATTGTTTTGCGAATTAAAAAACCCAACCAAGAACGGTCATTCAAAATACCCGGTGGAACCATTGGCTTGAGGGTTGTGGCTGGGGTTGGTTTGCTGACCAGCGTTATTGGTATTTGTTTTATGTTTGTTCCACCAGAAATGTCTGATGTCACGATGAACTCCAAATGGTTTACCCCTGTCATTTTGCTGGCGTTTATATGTGCTATTTGCACCCCGCTTTTCTTATATAAGAAGTTGTAGACAAATAAACAATCCGCTGGATTGTTTATTTGGTTTTAAGTTCCCGCTTTCTTACTACGCCCCTTGCACACTTGTGTTAGGCGGTAAATAATGCTCAGATTGGAGCAACTTTTTGAAGAATCCTCAGCAAGCATACAGAAAAAAAATCACACGAGCGAACATCGCGACAGTGTTTACGAGCGCCTTAATGGTGTTTGTTGGTTGTGAACGAAAAGAAATTCATGCATATAGAGTTGCTCGTGATTTTGGTGGATTCACAGCAGCTCAGGAGCATCAAAGCAACAACGAAAAAACTCAAGAAGAATTAGGAGTAGTTGTGTGGACGGTTCCAGATTCGTGGGAAATGCTCGACAAAAAAGTTTCAATGCGATACGCCACATTTATGACTCAACCAGGAATAGAGGTTACTTTGGCGGTCTTTCCCGGAGATGTTGGCGGACTTCTTGCAAACGTGAATCGCTGGAGAGGTCAGGTTGGGCTTGGACCGATTCAAGAAAACGAACTTAGTGATGTGGCAAAACAAATAGATGGCACCAACTCTTTTGTGGTTGACTCGCTCGGCCCAGGAGTGCGACTTTTGGGCACAGTAATAAATATTGGCGATGGAAAAACATGGTTTGTAAAGGTTGTTGGCGACTCTGAAACGGTGGGTCAAGTAAAAGAAGATGTTGTTTCGTTTTCGGCATCTTTTCAGTTGGATTCTCCAGCACAAAACACATCCAACAACCAACCCACTACTCTAGATACCGAGTGGAACGTACCAGAAGAGTGGTCGGTTGATGATGACGCCTCACCCATTCTAATGGCAGCATATTTCACAAACAGCGGAGCAAGGGTTACACTCACCGCCCTAGGCGGTGGAGGTGGCGGCGCTCTTGACAACATAAATCGCTGGAGAAACCAACTTGGTTTAGAAGCAGTACAAACAATGGATGGCCTTGCAATTACCGACTTTGAAGATGGCGCGTTGGTGGTTGACCTAATCGCAGCAGATGGTGCAAAACGCATTGTTGCTGGAATTGTTCCACTTGCCTCCGAAACCCTGTTCTTTAAACTAACCGGCACAGAAACAGAAACAGAATCAGAACTTGGTCGGTTCAACAGGTTTGTTTCTGGTGTTGGCTTAAGCAAGCGGGTCAAGCGTTGATGTACAAGATACTTAAACCGCTCGCATCACTTAGACTCACAGTTGTAGTTTTCGCACTTTCTATTTTTCTAGTTTTTGCTGGCACGCTCGCGCAAGTACACGAAGGTATTTGGACCGTTGTTGCAAAATATTTCCGCTCGGTGGTTGTAACGATTGATTTTCAAATTTTTGTGCCACAATCGATTGCCGAAATTCCAGGCGGGTTTTGGTTTCCGGGCGGATTAACCCTTGGTGTTGTGATGTTTGTCAATCTGATTGCAGCCCACATTGTTCGTTTTAAGTTAACAAAAAAACGGATTGGGATTATCATCACCCACCTTGGAGTCATATTGCTTTTGGCAGGAGAGTTTGTAACAGGAATTGCCGCTAAAGAAGGTAACATGACAATTCTCGAGGGGCAATCAAGCAACTATATTGAAGACTCGCGCTCAACAGAACTTGCGATTATTGATCAATCTGATGCGGTAGATGACCTTGTGGTTGTTGTACCTGACACATTTTTACGTTCTGGGAATGATGAAATAACGCACAACCTGTTGCCGTTTTCGATACATGTAAACGAGTGGATGCCAAACTCGCTTATTCTTGGGACAGATCAAGACCAGGGGTCACGAAAAGGTTTGGCGAATTCTGGATCAGCGAAGATTTACGCAGCTCTCCCCATGCCAGTTGCAACAGGTGTGGACGGGGCAGGTGTAGATGCCCCATCAGCCTACGTCACTCTTTCTCAAAACGGAAATGAAATTGGCACGTTTTTACTTTCGTCGTTTATAGACAAGCCCCAATCAATTAATGTCAACGACAAAACCTACTGGTTACAATTACGATTCACAAGAACATATAAACCCTTTACCCTCCACCTTGTTGATTTTAAACACGACTTGTTTACTGGAACACAGATGGCGAGGAACTATTCAAGTTTAGTGAGATTGGTAGACAAAAAACGGAACGTGGACCGTGAAGTTCTAATTTCTATGAACCACCCACTTAGACATGCGGGAGAAACGTTTTACCAAGCCTCTTTTTTAAGGGGTGACTCAGGAACAGTGTTACAGGTAGTTCAAAACCCCGGCTGGTTACTGCCATATATTTCAAGCACAATGATAACTATTGGGATGTTGTTACATTTTGGTAACCGTCTTATCCCAGCAATGCGGAGGCATTCAAAATGAACAAAATGCTTCGCATATTACCATGGGTAGTTCTTTTATTCGGTGTAATTTATGCAGGTCAAAACCTTGTAAAACCAGACAAGATAAACAGTCGGTTTGATTTGGAAACCTTCCGAACAATCCCCGTTTCTGCGCATGGGCGAACAAAACCAATTGACACTGTTGCTCGAAACAACCTCATGATGTTTAGTGGCCGGCAATCTCTTAGAACTGAAGAAGGAATGCTACCAGCTATCGAGTGGTATCTTGAATTGTTAACAAACCAAAAAAAGACCACAACACGTGAGATTTTTCGAATTGATCACCCAGATGTCCTTGCACTTCTAGGGTTAGGGGATGAGAAGCGAACACGTTTTTCATATTCCGAAATTGTTGCCAGTGGTAGCGAGATTAACAAACAGGCGCAGATGGCAAGTAGGGTAAAAGGTAAGGAGCGAGACCCATTCCAAAACGCAATTATTACCTTGTACCAACGACTAACACTGTTCGGTGATTTGTCTATGTTGCGGACTCCATACATTATTCCGCCACTACAAGAGGGCTCTGAGTGGAGGTCTTTTGATGATGCGTTAAGCGAAAACCCAGAAGATCCAAATGTGTCTGCGTGGTTATCGATACTTCAACACCACAGCAACGGAGATGTGGAGTTGTTTAACAAGGAGCTTTCTCAATATTCATCTGCACTGAACAAGATGGTTCCAGGCGATGTTCGAAAATCAAATGGTGAAGTTTTGTTTAACCATGTGCAACCCTTCTACACATCGTTGGTTTTATATGTAATAGCGTTTCTTTTTGGTTGTTTTGGAATGCTTTTGAGTCAACTTTCAAAAGAAAGATGGTCAAAAGCAATGTTTGAATCTATGACGTCTCTGATTGTTGTTGCGTTTATTGTTCAAACAATTGGAATTGCCAGTCGAGTATATTTACAAGGGCGCCCTCCGGTTACTAACCTGTATTCCTCAGCAGTTTTTGTGGGTTGGTTCTGTGTCATCATCGGGCTTATTGTTGATAGAAAAATGAAACTTGGTTTGGGTGGAATCATGGCATCGGTTATTGGTTTTAGTTCTCTCATAATAGCCCACAACCTTGGTGGCTCTGGCGACACAATGGAAATGATGCAAGCGGTTCTTGATTCAAACTTCTGGCTTGCTACACATGTTGTTGTAATCACAATTGGATATTCAGCAGCATTCTTTGCTGGATTTCTTGGTACTGCATATGTATTACTTGGTGTGTTTACAAAAACGTTTGATTTGGAACGAGGGAAGTCTCTTGCAAGCATGACGTACGGCGTTGTTTGCTTTGCCGCTTTTATGAGTTTTGTTGGAACGGTTCTTGGTGGTATTTGGGCAGATCAATCGTGGGGAAGGTTTTGGGGGTGGGACGCAAAAGAGAACGGCGCTGCAATTATTGTTT
>JACNLO010000014.1 GCA_014381555.1 Planctomycetota bacterium
CCGCGACCGCAATATCAATTTACTTCGCAATCGACGCAAACCACCAACTCGTTCGGAACGAAAAACTTCTTTTGTTCGCGAAGGATGCCTTGACCGTACAGCGAGAAATATTAGAACAGCACACTGGTTATTGGAAGATGCATTCAAGCCTTGTTAAGGCAAGGGTGGATGTACTTACAGAGGGCGAGGTTCTTTTACGAGTACAGATGTATGAATTGCTGGGCGGTCAATCAAACACGCAGCGTATTTCTCCAGAGATTTATAAAGAGGCGTATCAACTTGCAAGTGGACAAGTTGGCAAGAACCACCCCATGGCATTGATACTCGAAGCGAAACATATAGCAACGGGCGGTGTTCTAGATGAGAATGGCGAGATCGATGCAGAAACATCTGTTCGCCGTATGCAATCGTTGTTAGAAAGATGGCAAGGTGGATTACCAGAGCAACACGCTGAACTTCTCTACCAAGTAGCGAGGGTAGAACTCGCGTCACCAAAAGCAGAAGTGCGTAAAGTTGGCCACGAACACGCAATTCATTCTGAAGAAATAGCAAGGACTTTTTATATCGAGGGTGAAGATGAAAAACCAGTGGTCCAACCAATTGGTCGAAGGGTGTGGTCTTTAATTTTTCAAGAGGGCGATGCGATTTCACTGACCAAAGCGATTGCGCTTCTCAACGAACAAGCCCTCCCCATTCTTCAGAAAAAGTATGACCCTGCTGATATCCGCATTTTAAAAACAATGGCGTATCTCGCTATCGCGCACTTGCAACGAAGTTATCACAAAAACGGCGCGGAACAATTAGAAGATATCGAAGAAGCATTACGAGTAAATGAATTCGTGGTTGCAGAAATCGTGAAACAGTCTGGTGATGGATATAACATTGCATGGCAAGTCATGAATAATCTCGCGATGTCTCTTTCCGCCAAAGCTAGGTGGCTTGAGACAAATAACATAAACCAAACATCGCAGGAAGGTACGAACCAGAATCCAGAAATGCTCAAACAGCGCGCGGCATCTATCTGGTGGCGAATAATGCAACAGGTTCACTTTAAAGATCCTTCTGACCCAGCCCCGCATGTGTGGTACCTTAATACATTCCAAGCCGAAATCCCAGAACTAGCCCCTTCTGACGAGGAACACGCAGAGTGGCAGAAGAAGATGGATTGGTTGCCGTAAATTAGCGAAAAAGTTAAAAATTACATTTCCGCCACAGGACTCCTTATCGCATGTAGGTTGTGGGTTTAGCGATCTGTCTATCGCGATATTAATGTAACCACATGACAGGAAACTATTTACAAAGGAAAGAAATATGAAAATCAATCCAATGACAAAAGTATCAACCCTTAAGCAAAAATTTATCGATGAGTTTGGAGTAGAAATAAAATGCCATAAAGGTATGTCAAAGGGTCATATTGCAGATGATGACGCAAAGGTACATGAGATATGTACAGGAATGGGAGCGGATCGAGATTTTGAAATAGAGTTAAATGGGAACATGCTCGTTTCAACGGTGGAAAAAGAAGTTGCTGACAGCTTAGGCTTTTTAGTACAGGTACTAAATCCCGATGGCTCAAATGCTGACAACGGCTCAACTTTGGCTAGCCTTAGGAAAGCATACTAATGCGAGTATCGCCACGCACAAAAGTGAGTACTTTTAAGAAGCGCTTCGAAGAAGAATTCGGAGTAAACATTAAGTGCCACAAAGGAATGTCAATGGGTCACATTGCAGATGACAGTGATGAATTGCATGAAATATGTACCGGCATGGAGGTTAACAGAGATTTTAAATTGAATATTTCCGGAAACATGAAGGTTTCCACTGTGGAAAAAGAAGTTGCAGACAGTCTTGGATTCTTAATTCAGGTATTAAATCCAGATGGAAGTAATGCCAAAAATAGTAGAACTCTGGGTGATGTTAGAAGAGATTACTCTGGAGGTTCAAAAAAACCTTCAGGCGTATCTGTGAAAAATCAAAGTTCTGAGAAAAAGGGATGTCTTACTGCAATTGCAATAGTGCCATTCTTGTGGTTTCTTTTCACTTAACCTTTTCCATTTGGATTCTGTTACCTAAAGTAATGCTAACTACTCAAGACAAGAGATATAGATGCTAGAAGGTCTAGGGAAACTGATCGCAGATTTTTTACGACTTGGAGTTATGACAAGTGAATCAAAAAATTGGCTCGGCAGAGCTATTTTTTTCAGATGGCTAGGCACATCAAAAGCTCATGGTTTTTTTGGTTGTGTTATCGGGGTGCCAATAATCCTATTTCTCGTTTTCGTTGCATTTGCATCGTTTATGTATATTTTACGTTTGATTGTAGACGGCTTAGATTATTTATTGGATTCATGGGAAGCGTTATTTGTTGAATCTATACTCCTGTTTATGTATTAGAAATTTAAGGTGTAAACATTAATAATAAATCTGATAACTACACCCTGCGCCACCGTTTCCAATACCTCTTCGATAAAGTAATTGGTCGTGGGACATTCATTCTTCTTGTAGTAATCGCAGTGTTAACTGCCCTCTTTGTTGCTTTATTGGCACTGTTGCTTTGGTTTGGGATAGCACCGAGTGGTGAAGAATCGGGTGACTATTCCGAATCATTTTGGAAAGTGCTTACTGTGGCACTTAGTCCGGAGGCCGCAGAGGAACTTGGCTGGCTCTATCGCCTTGTAATGTTACTTGTGGCGGTTATTGGCATACTCATTGTTTCTACTCTCATTGGTGTTCTCACCGCAAGAATCGAAGCGAAGTTTGAATCGCTTCGCCGAGGTCGTTCGCTTGTGATTGAAAAAAATCACATTGTTGTATTAGGCTGGTCAAGCAAAATATATACAGTTCTTGAAGAACTTTCGTGCGCGAATGAAAATCAACGAAATGCATGTGTTGTGATTCTTGCAGACAAAGACAAAGTTGATATGGAAGAAGCAATTGCAGACAATATCAACACAAAATCATTCATTTCTTTTGTTTGTAGGACGGGAAACCCAACACGAATTTCTGATGTGAAAATAGTGAACCCTACTCAAGCAAAATCAGTAATTGTTTTACAAGACATAAACTCAGGGTCGGATTCCACCTGCTTGAAAGTTTGCTTAGCGTTGATGCGCGTCTTTGGAGGAGATATCACTTGCCCCGTAGCAGTTGAAATGCAAGATGTTCGAAGCGTTGATGCATTACTTAGAATTGATTCAGATATACAAGCGGTACGATCTGGCAACATTATTGCAAGGGTATTGGTGCAGGCTTCTCGTCAACCGGGATTGAGCGATGTGTATGATGAAGTGATGTCCTTTCATGGGGGTGAAATTTATTTTTTCCCGCCTAGCAAAGTGGTTGGATACACAGTGGGCAATGCAATGTTGGCTCTAGAAAACTGCTCTTTGATTGGACTTTTCGAAGAGGGTAGAAATATTATTCTTAATCCCTCAGCAGAACAAGTAATACGCAACACAGACAAGTTGATTGTGATTGCAGAAGATGACATAGAGGTTGTTCTTCGAGACACTGAGCTTGAACCACTAACAACCCAAATTCAAAGGAACTCAGAAACCCCTAAACCAGAAAGCGTTTTAATTGTAGGGTGGCACCAAGATGCAAATATATTTGTAAACGAGTTGCAAAAGTTACTCCCAAAGAATTCTTCTGTGCTGCTAATGTTTGATACATCAAAAACCGATGGTCCGGATGAGGCGGCTCTTGAACTTGGAACACTTGCATTTACATTAATGCAGGGTGAAACAACACAGCGATCATTTTTAGAATCGGCAGACCTTGAAACCTTTGATCATATTGTAGTGCTCGGGTACAGTGATTCCCTTGGCGTTAATGATGCAGATGGAGAATCGTTGTTGACTCTCATTCAATTAAGAGATTTAATACAAAGTAAGGATCTGGATGTAAATATCGCCTGTGAATTACTCAACACGCACAACCGTGAACTGGTAGCAACAGAGCAAAACGAAGATTATGTAGCAAGCGAAGATTTGGTTGCGAAAAACCTTGTTCAAATAGCTGAAAACGAACATGTTGAAAAGGTTTTTAAAACACTATTGACTGCTGATGATTCTGAATTTCACATGCGTTCGATTTGTAATTATCTTGAACCCAATAATGCAACAGAGTACGCACAGGTAGTCGCTAATGGATTACCCTTGAATGAAATGGTTATTGGGTACAGGAAAGATGGTGTTTGTGTTTTGAATCCATGCAAGAGCGATAAGGTTGCCTTGAATGAAAACGATTCAATTATTGTGCTTGCAGAAGAGTAATAGTAGAGCGAGTGGTATAATTGATAAGGCGGTTTTTTCGAGTAACAGAGTCGCCACAGTATTTAGGACAATTTTTTTGGGGGCAGGTCATGTCAGATGGATTAGATTGATTTTGAGATAAGGTTCTATAACAACAGTTTTACGATCGTTAATGGCACAAAATGGGTACTTCCTGCTTTCGCGGAGAATTAGT
>JACNLO010000013.1 GCA_014381555.1 Planctomycetota bacterium
CATTATTAAATATCCGTAAATACCATTTTGTCTTGTAATCGTTCGAAAATTTTCTTTTCCATGACCATATTACCAAGGATGTTAGTTCTGTCAGCGGAGACAAATTCTTCCTGTACTTCCTCCGGCCGTACTCGCCGGCTTTCAGCAATATCAGCAATTTGTTGCTGAATATCCTCCTCGTTAACATTCAAGTTGAACATTTTTTGGAAACATTCTGTAATCACTCTGCGTTTTGCAATCGTCTCAGAATTTTCCCTGAGGTTCTTTTTTGCTTCGTCGCTTAACTCGGTCTGTTCCGGATTTTTCTCTAATTCACTTTTGCATAAATCTTTCCATTGTCCATCCACGATTCGTTTCGAAATTGGAACGTCAATGTTTTCAAGGAGATACTGGAATAACTGATTGCGCATGACGGTGTTGTTTTCACGATCAAAATTACGCTGTAGCGATAGTTTGATTTGTGCTTTTAGAATAGTTTCGTTGGGCGTGCCGTACTGCTTTAGTACCTCATCAATGGCACAAGGCGTAACCCTCTCTGCTGAAGTAACCTCTAGAACTAACACGGCGGATTCATTGTCCGAGCCGGTGAGGGAAATGGATATTGTGCCGGGTACATTTTTGCCACGAACTTGCGCACCTTCATCACATGTAAATGCTCCAATCGTAAGTGGCTGTCCTTCCTTGGGAACTTTAATGGTACATGTTTCGAGCGCGAACTCTGGCGCATCTTTGCCATCAACTGTAAGAGTTGCACTGCAGGTTATTTCATCACCGTATGCAAGCTCGCCCGTGTGCGTGTTTCGAGTACCGAACAACAATTGCTGTTCATGCATTTCAGTTTCGACAAGGTCGTCACTGACTTCTAAATTTCGTCTTTGGATTGGAATGGAATCAACTTCCTTGAATAACTCTATTGGCGTGGCATCCACTATCGCTGAAAAAACGAATGCTGCATCTTCTGCAAAATTACCAGGTGTAGTTCCTGGCATCATTTTTGGTCCCCAAATGGAATCTCTATCAAATCGAACCATGCCCTCGTCGAGGCAAATTTTCGTCAGAAGTGCCGTCATTTGACCTTTATCGTAGTTATAACCACCGTCTCTTAGGCGACCATAAATATCGGTTACTAGTTCTGCGGGCATCTCGAAATCGAGTCGATAATCGGGGACTTCAACTGCGGTTATCTCTATTTGAATTACTGAAGTGTCGACAGCTTCTTGGTTGTTGGTCATGAGGAATTCCAAGTCTTATTTTTGTAGTTTGCATGTTGGGAAGACGCTTATGTCTTCGACTATAATTTGACTATGCCTCAATTTTATACTGAAGAACAAGCAATAACGGCTGTAAAAAAGCTAATATCAAAAAAAATGCTCCAGTTTTCTCGCCGCACTTCATACGAGGCACTACGAGAATTCCCTGAGTCAAAACAACTACGTTTTTTGGAAGCGCATATTGCGAGTGAGTTACGTGACTTCAATGAAGCGACATCAATATTAGAACAGTTGAATGCAGAGGATCCAAAAAAGCCAGAGATACTACGGGCATTGTATTCAGCATGGAACGGTGCTGGAGATATGGAAAAAGCAGTGTTCTACACAGAGAAACTCCAAGAGATTACTGGCAATCAAAATAACACGACGTTTATACTTGCCGATATTTATGAGCGCAACAACAAAGCAGAAAAAGCGGCTGAAATCCTCACGCACCTGCCGAAGGAGATATACGAGAAATTAAACAACATGGTTATCCGGGCGCGCATTTTAATTTCAAAAAAAGAATATGAAGAAGCAGTCGACCTTATTCTGAGTTATGAAGAGCGGTTTTCTGAACTAGAAGAAGAAGCACTCACTGGCGTGTTATTCATGCTCACGAAAGCGTACGACAAACTTGGCGAATACGACAAGGCTTGGGAAGCAGCGAGAAAAGCACATGAAATGTGCACAACTCCGTTTGATGTGGATCGGTTTTTTCGACAATTTGCAGAAATGCGAGAGTTCGTTGAAAGTGGTATTTTTGAAGCGCTTATTGAAGGACCAAAGACAGACGTAGAGCCACTTTTTATTGTTGGCAATCCGCGAAGTGGTACAAGTTTACTTGAACAAATCATGAGTATGCACCCTGATATTGAAAATTGCGGTGAGATGTCTGTCGGTATGCCAATGCAGTTAGATGTCCAAAGCACGACGGATTCGTTCCACGCTTGGCCGAATAACCTCGTGGACATACGGGAGGATGATGCTGGAAAACTATCAACGATGTATCTAAAAGCGGTGAATTATGTACGTACTAGTGAAAAGATTGCATCGAATAAGGCGCTTAATCTTCCAACTCAGGTGGGGTTCTTATCAAAAATTTTGCCAAGTTCACGGGCGATTATGTTGCACCGGCATCCACTTGACAATGCTGTTTCTTGCTACACCACAAATCTTCTCGCTTCAGGTCATCCATATTCGAATGACTTGCGACACCTTGGACGTACTTGGGTCGAACGAAAAAAGATGGCAGACATGTGGATGGAAAAACTCTCTATCCCAGTGATGGAGTTGCATTATGAGAATCTTGTCGCTGACCAGCGCGGTGAAACCGAGCGAATCATCGAGTTTCTCGGTTTACCTTGGCAAGAGGATTGCATGGAGTTCCACAAATCAAAACGGGTTGCGAAAACGATTAGTTACGACCAAGTAAACAAGAAGATGTACAAGACATCAAGTGGTCGCTGGAAAAACTACGAAAAGCACCTCGGTCCGCTCATTGACGTGGTTTCGGACTACATTTAATCAACCGCGTGTTGATTAAATAGGTGTTTTCTGACTAAAAATAGCACAAAAGCAAAATTATTGTCGCAAAAGTGCAAAAAAAAGAGGGTGTTATTGCATTTGGGCGACAAAAAAAGTCGATAATATGAAATAATGGCTATTAAAGGCAATATGGCATTTAAACGAAATGCATCAGAATCCCTCTCAAGGTGGTATCAGAGGAAAATGAGAAAACCGCTGATCCTTCGCGGGGCGAGGCAGGTTGGCAAATCAACAGCGGTGCAACAACTTGCAACACAAGCGCCATTCTTTATCGAATTGAACCTTGAGAGGTATGAACACCTATCGATGGTCAGTGCGTGCAATTCGGCTAGTGAGCTCGTTGAGCGACTGTGCCAATTGCACAATGTGGTCACTCTTCCAGAGAACGCCATTCTGTTTATCGATGAGGTACAAGAGTATCCAGAGGCAGTGAAGTGGTTGCGGTTTTTTTACGAAGATTTCAAAGAGATCGCCGTGGTTGTTGCTGGTTCACTCTTTGAGATCCAGATGCGAGAACATCCTCAATCTATTCCTGTTGGGCGAGTCGAGTTTATGCGAATGGAGCCGCTCTCATTTTTAGAATTTTTACATGCAACAAATGACAACGCCTTAGCATCGGAAATTCAAGAATTGTATTGTTCAGGTGAAAGAATTAAAGAGGGGTTTCACCAACTCGCATTAGATCGATTGCGACAATTCTTACTCGTTGGAGGGTTGCCAGAAGTGGTTGAAATGTGGAGTGAAACGCAGAATTACACTGAAGTTTCTCGTGTTCATCAAAATCTATTGCAGGGGTACAGAGAAGATTTGCTGAAATACGGAAAGCAACATCGCATACAGGAAATGCAACACGTTTTGTCAACAGCACCGATGCACTACGGCTCTAGATATAAGACGCGTGCCCTTGCTGCAGGAAACAAAGAAAAACCAATCTCAGAAGCGGTTCAATTGCTTGAACAGGCGATGGTGCTTTTCAACGTGCTGCCAACGTCTAGAACTGAAGTTCCATTTATACCAAGACCAAAAGCAGCAAAAAAACTACTTCCCCTTGATGTTGGCTTGGCACTCGCCCAACTTCACATTACATCAGAGCAACTGAAGGGTGTAAACATCGAATCACTTTTGGATGGTCGTGTTGCAGAAATGTTTGTTGGAATTCAATTACTTGGACAGCACACAGACCAAATGCGTCGGTTGTTTTTTTGGACAAGAGAGGGCGCAGCAAATTCGAATGCAGAAGTTGATTACATTATTCCAAGCAGCACAGGTAGTCTTCCTATTGAAGTGAAGTCTGGGGCAACGGGATCGTTGCGCTCTTTGCATTCTTTTATGGAAAAATCGGAGGAAAATCTTTGTATTCGACTTTCCACAGCACGTGGAGGAACGCAGGAATTGAAGCGCCAACTGCAAAGTGGCGCCTCAATTGAGTATACCCTCCGGTCATTACCGCTTTACATGGCGGAGTTGCTTGGGCAGTAGGACATAAAAAAACAGGTCATCCCGAAGGATGACCTGTTCGT
>JACNLO010000011.1 GCA_014381555.1 Planctomycetota bacterium
TTGCGGTTGCGTTTGTAGTACGACCATGTCATGGTATCTCTCGCTACGAGACATAAGTTCGTCGTGGGTTCCTGATTCGATAATGCGTCCTTTATCAAGTACGAGAATTTGGTCGGCATCGCGGATGGTGCTCAGGCGGTGGGCTATAACGAAACTTGTTCGATTTTTTAAGAGCGTGGATAAACTGTGTTGGATTAGGCGTTCGGACTCGGTATCTAAATTGCTTGTTGCTTCATCAAGGATAAGAATTTTCGGGTCAGCAAGGAGCGCGCGGGCAATGGCAATTCGTTGCCTTTGTCCTCCACTAAGTTTTACCCCTCGTTCGCCAATTTCAGTTTCGTATCCATCCCTAAACTCGGTGATAAACCCATCTGCTGCTGCTTGCTTCGCTGCAACTTGAATTTGTTCGTTGGTTGCCCCACGTTTTCCGTATGCAATGTTGCTCGCAATTGTTCCTTCAAACAAAAAGATGTCTTGTTCAACAATGCCAAGTAACGCCCTATATGAATTCAAGTTGATTTCTTGAATAGGAATGCCATCGAGAAGCATGTTGCCTTGCGTGCAATTGTAAAAGGCAGCAACTAAATTGCACAAAGTTGTTTTGCCAGATCCACTTGGCCCAACCAGTGCAATTGTTTTGCCTTCTTTTGCTTCAAATGAAATGTCGTGCAGGACGATAGTTTCATTACCCGGATACGAAAAAGTAACGTCCTGAAAAGAAACTATCCCGCGGGTCGAATTTTTCGTAACTATTTGTTCGCCGTGATGTTCGTCTTGTTCGGTTGGTTCTTTAAATAAATCGAGTACACGGTCCAGTGCAGCAAGAGAATTTTGTAATTGCGTGGCACTTTCTGCGAGCGTTGCCAGTGGACCCATGAGCATTGCCAAGTAAGTAAGGAACATAACTAAGTCGCCAGCAGTAATTGCCTCACTTGCAGTTATTTCGCCCGCAGCGATTAGCTCTCGGTCATGCAATACCTGCCAACCCCCAAACCAGAGTAGGGCGGCGGTTGCAATTGGAATAAGTACCGACCACGCAATATCTATTCCACGAGAGAGCCACCAAGCAAGGAGTTCCTTTCGTACAAGTAAATGATTAGAACGAATCCAATTTGATGCCTCAGTTCGCTGGCGGGAAAAACTCCGTACAACACGCGCGCCACCAAACGATTCAGTGACCATTGCATCACAAAATTGCCGCGTCCCACGTATGCTTCTCCAAAGAGGACGAATTCGACTTATCCACGTTCGATGAGTAAAAAAGACAATCGGAAATAGAACAACTGAAAAGAGTAAGAGGCGCCAATCGACGAAGAGAAGAATAATCAGAATGCCTACGAGTTGGATGATTGCTCGCCACGGGTTGTAGCAAAGGCCAAAGACAAGTTCGCCTATTGCTCCTGCATCTTCACGAACGAGAGATGCTGCTCCGCCAGAGCGCAATTGGTGCACGCGGTGAAGTGGTAGAGATGTTGCGTGCATAAATGCTTTTCTGCGTAATTGCACTTGTATTCGTTTTGTTGTTCTTGTTGCAATCCAGCGAGCCCGAATACTAAACCCAAGTGCTATTAATGCAAGGGTAACTGTGCCAATTGCGATAACTCCAAGAAGAGTTGTCTTGTTTTCGAGCGAGGGAAAAGATGAAAGCACTTCGTTTGGTAATGGCTGGTCGCCAAGAATATTGTCGAAGACTATTTTGGTTGCTGCGGGTGGAATTAGTCCGACGGTAGCGCCTATTGTTAAAAATCCGAGTGACCAAAAAATGTCACGACGATTCTTGCCAACCATCGTGAAGAATTGGCGAAGGAGTTCGGTAAAGGAACGTGATCGTTCTGCTGCAGTTCTTCCATTACTTAGTGCAGTGTAGTCGCCCGTTTTTACTGACTCCTTCATCCTTTTTTTAAACGAAAGGAATCGGGACTTGCTTGAGTGTGCCTTATGCATAAAGGGCGCATTGTACACTTCTTGTAAAGAATGAAAACGGTTATTTAAAATTGCGTTACACTATTATCGAGGAGAGCGATATGGAACAAGAATTTGATACTGGAAGTGAAGTTGAAGTAAGTGTTAAAACCTCTAACAAAGGCAAAAAAATCGCTGGTGGATGTGGGTGTGGCTGCCTTGTAATTGTTTTAATAATCGCGGCAATCATCTATTGGGCATACCGTGAAGCAACTGCGTTTACTCGTGGCTTTGAAGAGCAGGGGTACAGAAAAATTTCTGCGCAGTCAATAGTTGTTCCAAAAGAGGATACCGTCCAAGGGCCTGTTGTTTATTTTGGTCAGTCATTGGTAATCGAAGGAACAATTGATGGAAATGTTGCTGCAATGTGTCAATCAGTGATAATAGGTGGAACCATAAATGGCAAACTTGACGTCTTATCACAAAGTGTTGTAATTAATGAAACGGGGGTTGTGACTGGAGATGTTATTGCAGAGGCAGTGCAGTCACTTGTGAACAACGGAAGAGTAGATGGTGAAATAAGTGGCACATTTCAAAAGGTTACATCAGATGAGGAAGTTATTCAAAGCGATTAGTTGTTAAGGAGCTTGTTGATACAACGCTGTGACATACATTAAGATGCCATCTTCGGTCATAATCCCAGCGGGGTCAGCAATCTCGCCATAGTTTGTCATAGTGACTTCCCAATTTACAGCGTCGCTGCTTGTTGCGATGAATACTCCTCCCCATTCACCGTCGGTTGGCTCGAGTGTTCCAAAAAACTGAAGTTCTTCATTGACAATCGAAGGGTTTCCGAGAAATTTTGTGTCTGTGTACCCCTTTACAGTCACATCGGTTTGTTGAGTAAATGTGATGCCGTCGGTTGAGGTTGCATAGATTGCACCGTGGCTTATTCCAGGTCTTGGAGCAAAGTAATGATATTCTCCATTAAAGTAGATGACTGATGGGTCAAGAATACCTGAAGTTTCTGATTGCATCCTTTTGCCCTCTTCCCAAGTGAATAAAAGTCCATCTGTTGAGGTTGCTGAAAAAGTTGCAGGGAACTTGTCATCGTCTATTAGGTGACTGGTGAAGTACAGTCGGTAGGTTCCATCATCAAGTACCGTCAAACTTGGATCTACTGGAGTTGAGTGAGCGAAATTATCGTTAGCCCATTGGATAGCTTGAATTTCGCCCCATGTAGTTCCTTCGTCAAAGGAAGTTCTTCTTGCTATAAAATGTATGGAGACATCGCCGTTTGGAAACCACTGAAACATTTGAATAAGTTCGCCAATTGGTCCGCGCGCAATACAAGGTACCCCAGCATTTGAAACTGTGATGTCAGGTAATTGTAGAACTACATTTTCACCCCATGCATCTATTACTTGTAATAAATCAGAAACATTAACAGAGCCATCGTCATTAAAGTCCACTGAACAATCAATGCACGTCCCCCATTGATTTATGAGTTCTAATAGATCCGCTACATCGGTTGCGCCATTACCATCAATATCAGTTGGTGAGTTTACATATAAAGTTGCTTCAAGATCATTATCCCAAGGACCAGATTGACCAGCAAATACAGTTGCGCTTATGGCTGTAATCGATACTGCAATTTTTAACATGTCCCTATTTATGGCACAGGAGGGTAAATGTACAAACAAAAAACTCTTTTTAAGCATTTTCTTGACGTAGTATAAGACAAAGTCCTAATTATTCGTTTAGAAACGTGTGATATAATTAAACCGATGAAATATGTAATCGCCATTTTGCTTGCTATTGGGTGTTCAGTCGTCGCTACGTTAATTTTAAAGCTGTTTGGGGATGGTTCATCGTGGTTAATCGGAGCAGTGGGTGGTGGTATTGGCGCGCTTGTTGCCGTTTTATATATTTCGTATAGCAATAAAAAAGGGGAAGCATCATGATGAATCCCTTAATTAATCAATTTAAGTATTAATCCTTTTAGTTGCTCGTTGGAGTTAGTATGAAGTCTATTATTGTGCTTGCTATTGTCGCGTTGTTACAGTCAAAAGGCATATAAGAATTACTTCGTATGAACTCGAAAATAAACTAATATACATTTGTGGCGAAGATATCTGTCCCAGATGAACAACGACCAACAGCAGGGCAAGAGCCAAATGCTTCAACGGCATCGCTTGCGCATTGGTCATTCTTAATTGGGTATGTTATTCCGTTTGCGTGTCTTATTATTCCGTTAGTGCTTTACAACACTGTTGGGAAGGATGACTCTTTTGTTAAAGAAAATGCAAAGGAAGCTCTGAACCTTGTAATTTGTTCTTTCATCGCAATACTAGTTTCTATTCCGTTCTGTTTTGTCTTGATAGGATTT